>JAPOIA010000100.1 GCA_029979185.1 Alphaproteobacteria bacterium
GACGACTTGTCCGATAACAGCGGAATGAACTGCTTCGGCAGGCTCTCGCGGGACAAAGGCCACAAGCGGGTTCCCGAGCCGCCGCACATGACTACCGGTACAATTTTCATCATTGGCGATTTCCGCATTCGAGGGAATTGGGGTCTGGCATTCTGCTGCACGCCGCTGTCATTCCAGCGATTCAACTCTACCACAGCTTCGCTGGATAGCCGGTTAAATGAGCCGGTCGCAAGCCATTAACTGCGCGGTAAGATTAATAAGTTATTGCCGAGCTGAAGCATTTTTCACGCATTTCAATTTTTCCGGGCTGGAGATCAAATGACTTCGACAACCGAGCGCGCGAGACTAGGGCTTGCCATGCGCAATCACGGCAAACAGCAGAAGTCAGGACTGGCTGTCGCCGTGCTGGCGGCGGTCACTGCGTCGGCGGCAATCCTAACTTCCAATGTGGCATTCACTTCGGCCGAACTGCTTCATGCGGACGGGCCGGTTCTGGTGAATACAGGGGAAGGCTATCAGGCTCCCGTGCGCGCCATGGCGCTCAAGAGCGGCGATCGCCTGGTGGCTGCCGAGGGGCCGATGTCCCTCAAGCCGCGCGACCGCATCCTGATGCAAAAGGGCGCGAGTGCCGAAATACGCTATTCCGACGGCTGCCGCGTTCCTCTCATTGCCGGACAGTTTGTCCGCATCTCCCGTCTGTCACCCTGTGCCGTCAAGGCCTGTACGCCGAACGGAGCCGGTGGTTGCGCGGTTGTCGGCCAGGCGGCCGGCGCCGGAGCGGGTAGTGGCGTAGGTGTTGGGGCGGGTGCCGGAGCTGGAGCAGGTATTGGGGCAGGCCTCGGAGCCGGGTCCCTGACCACGGTTGCGACGGTCGGCGGAACTTTGGTCGCCGGTAGCGTTGCCGGTGCGATAGCGGCCTCAGCCAGCGAAACCGGAGACGGCGGAGGCAAAGCCATCACCAAGGCTTTCGCCAGTCCGTGAGCGCTGATAGCCAGTTAACGGAAGTGAAAATCTTCGGTCGCATCTTTTGGCTCAGCCTTGCGGTGGGCCATTTTGCTTTGCGGGTTCGTCATGCTTTTGAAACCCGTCCTTTCACGGCATTGGCAAAGGCCCGATAGGCGATCGGTCCGGGGCCCTGCGGGCAAAGGTCCTGCTGTAACTTCGCGCGAAGCGCCGCGCTCTGGTCCGGCGCAAGCGCGTTCAGCGCCTTGCCGAGCGGGCCGGTCGATATGATATTGGACTGCCAGAAGTCGTCGAAATCGGGAAATGTGACGGTCATATCTATGACGCGGGTTTCGACATCTTCAAGACCGGCTGCCTGCCAGATTTCGCGCATGCGCGGCAGGCTGGCAGCGCCATTGTGCGGCGCGCCCGGCCGGGACAGGCCCAGCGCCTTCATGGCGGCATTGATCGGGTTTGCCGGATGGCCGCCACCCGCGGTATCCCACATATAGGTTGCGACGGTTCCGCCAGGCCGGGTGACCCGGGCGAGTTCGCGCGCTGCCTTGTCCGGATCGGGCAGAAAACTGATGACCAGCGCCATGATCGCAGCATCGACACTGTTGTCCGGTAAGGGGATATCCTGTGCATCTCCGGTTGCGAAGCGGACGCCGCTGCAGCCCGGGCGTTTGGAAGCATAGTCGATCTGGGCCTGCGATGGATCGATCCCGGTGACCTGCTCAGGTGCGCTGTGCTGCATGACAATTTCGGTAAAGGCGCCGTTGCCGCATCCGGCATCCAGCCATGCCAGTCCGGCGGGTATATCCAGCCATTCGATGAACTGGTGGCCAATCAGCTGGCTCCAGCGGCCCATGGACCGCTCATAGGCAGCGCCATCGGCGAACAGGGTAGCGGCAAGAGTCATTGTTCCCGACCATTTGTTCCGGAAAGCGAAGAATTGCGGATCACGTGTCGAAGCCGAAAAGCCGCGATGGATTGTCTACCAGAATTTTTCGCCATGTGGCCTGATCTGGCACAGCCGCAGCGAGGAAGTCGAGCAGATCGCCTTCGTTGGGAACCGTGCCAAGTTCAAACGTATTGCCGTGTGGCCAGTCCGAGCCCCAGATCACTCGGTTCGGCGCCGTTGCGATCACGGCTTGGGCCAGCGGCAGCATGTCGGCATAGGGGATTGGATCGAGTTCGGCCACCTTGTTACGGGCGCTGATCTTGCTGACAGAAGCGATTTTCACCCAGAAATTCTCTCTTTGTAGCAGGTCGAGCAGCAAAAGGAATGCCGGGTGCTCAATGCCGTCCGCTGGTTCGCAGCGGGCCATATGGTCGACCACGGTCGTGATGGTTAGGCTGCGGACGAATGCTTCATGAGCAAGAAAGTTTTTCGGATCCACGTGCAGGTCGAGCGACCAGCCGAGAGCCTGCATGCGAGGCAGTGCGTGTTCGATTGCGCCCTGGCTGCCGGCACGGTCTTCCATCAGCGAAAAGCGCGCGCCGACAATACCACCCTTCTTCAGCCGGGCCAGTTCGTCGTCGGAGGTCTTTTCATCGATATTGGCGATGCCTTTCATCCGTCCACCGGATTTGGCGATCGCGTCGAGGATCGCCGAGTTGTCCGTTCCATGCGCAGTCGGTTGCACGACTACAGCGCGCGTCAGGCCGGTGATCTTTTGCACCTGGAAATAATACTCGACGGGCGCAGCTGGTGGTTCGTAACGCCGGTCCTGCGCATAGGGAAATATATGCGGTGGTCCGAAGACATGGATATGGGTATCGCAGGCATTGGTGGGCAGCGCCTGTTTCGGCACCCGGGGATTGGGATCGAAAGGCAGGGCTACTCGTGGATTTCGCCTTTGCTTTGGAATGGGCATGTTTCCTCCACGCTGGAGTTATCATCCTTCGCGTGCAGTGAAAGAATGACACAAAATTGTTGCAGGGGATACAGTTGTCCGCCTTCCTGGCCTGCTCAACCTGTCTCCCGCAGACCCAGCTTCTGCATGCGCGGCAACACTTCCTGGATCAGGAAGGGCAACTCGTCGACATAGTTGACCAGCGAGAAGGCGATGCCGGACAGGCCGGCGCCATGCATGCGGGCGAATTTTTCCGCGACGTCTTCGGGCGAGCCGACAATCGGGTAGCCGACGTTGCGGGGCGGCAACTCTTTCAGTTGCTTGTCGAAGTCGGGTGCCGTTTCCGGCGTGATGCCCTTCAGCCGCAGGGCTTCGGTCAGTGCGCCATAGTCCGCGCCTTCGGTGGTCAGATAGTGGAAATACTCTTCCGCTTCCTTACGGGTCGGGCGGCAGACCACATGGCCCTGCGTATAGACGTTGACGTCGCGGCCTTCCTGCGCCTTTGCGTCGGCCTTGAATCTGGCGACGAAGTCGGCGGACTTCTGCACATCGGCTTCGCGGAAGTTCGTGAAAAATGCATGGCAATGGCGCATGGCGAAGGCGCGCCCGGTTTCCGACTGGCCGGCGTTGATGATCAGCGGCGAGGCGTCCCGATAAAGTTTCGGTTTTGCAACCACATTGTGGAGTCGCAGATAGTCGCCGCCGTAGTCAAAGGGCTCTGTCTCCGACCACATCTTTTTCATGGCGGAGATCCACTCCTCGGCATATTCGTAGCGTCCGCCGTGGTTGCGCTGCTCGATGCCGGCCATCTGGAATTCCGGTTCGTTCCAGCCGACGACGATGTTGAGTCCGAAGCGGCCGCGCCCGACATGGTCGGCGGTGACCATCTGCTTGGCGGCGACCAGCGGATTGAACAGCGGTGCATGCACCGTACCGAAGCACATGATGCGCTTCGTGCAGGCCAGCAGGCCTGTCGCCCAGGTGATGGTCTCGAATGTCGTGCCCTGAAAGTCTGTCTCGCCGCCATAGCCCTTCCAACGGCCGATCGGCAGAATGAAATCCATGCCGCCTTCGTCGGCAAGTCTGGCCATGGTCTCGCAGCTTTCCCAGTCCGCCTTCCAGCGTTCCGGCAGCACGTTCCAGGCGCGGCCGGACGAACAGTTCGCGCCAAACAGGCCGAGCTTGAAGGCGTTGTTGTTGTACATCTGGTAGCGGCTGTCGCTCATGCTGTTTCGTCCCGTATTTCTGTTCGTCATGCCGGCCAGGCAAAGCCGAGCCGGATTCGTCATGCAAAAATCATGCAGTCAAAAAAGATCCCGGATCGCCTCGCGGCGTCCGGGATAACTGTAACATCGTGTGGTGAACTACCGCCACTTGTCGATGGAAACCGTGTTGTTCTTCATTCTTTTGCCTTCGTAGATACGCCAGTTGCCCTGAGTCTCGCCGCCGGTCACGACGACGTTGATCTCGTCTTTTGAGAACATCTTCAGCATGTCGTTTGGGGCGGCCTTCAGATTGGTCGCCCAGGGTTCGACGCCAGCCACCGCAAGCGGATGAACGAGCGTTTGCACCCACTGGTCGTTCCAGTAGTCGGCAGCACGCTGTTGCGCGTTTTCGACACACCAGTCGATGAAAGCGTCCTTCGTCGTCAGGCCCTTTTCGATCAGGCCGCGGGCGACGATGGGGTCCATCACGATCAGCGGCGACATGCGCGGCGCCGTGGCGGCAAAAGCGGCGCGGAACTTGTTCTGCCATTCCACCCGGGGACCGAAACCGGACTGCATGTAGCGCCCGCCGCGGAAGGTGGTGACAGCACTTTCCTCGCGCTTGAAACCGTATTGCGTATGCAGCGGTGTCCACGGACTGGCCTCTTCATTCTCGGCAAAGCAAGAAGCAACCGCGTACCAATTGCCCAGCGATCCCATATAGGTGTCGCCAGGCGTCGAGCCGCCCTGCAGGTTGCGCGAGGCAAGGTTCCAGGCGCGGCCGATGGTGACGCTGGCATGGTCGTAGGGTCCCATGACGCCGATGCCGGTGTTCATCCCCAGTTCCCTGCGGATGGGGCCATTGACGACCGCTATACCGGCGAAAGACGTGGTAGACGACGACAGCGAGGTCATGCCGCAGGAGGTCATGGCCAGAACTACCGGGAGATATTCCGGCTTGCAGCCGGCCATCACCGCGTTGACGGCGACCTTCTCGACGGTGAACTCCCAGTCCTCGCGGAAATTGGTCGGCGACAGCCTGCCCACCACCTTGTCGCGCGGATGGCTAGTGCCTTTCAGCATTGCCTCGACCCGCTCTTCCGTCGGCAGGACGATCGGCATGAAATCGGTCCAGTAATTGTCCATGAACAATTGCCGGAGATTGTCTTCCGTGTCCGGTTCGAGGAAGCGGGGCGTGTCGCGCTCGAAGGTCAGCCCCTTGCGGTCGTTGTCGTCCAGTTCGCCGGTCAGGCTCTCCAGCAGGATCTGCATGAAGGGCTTCTTGTTGACCGGGTCCGGGCCTTCGATATAGGCGCGCAGCTGTTCCGGCGAACGGTCCACCAGCGGCTGGGGAACATAGGCCTGCCGGGTTGTCGGCATGCCGTTGGCGCGCGCGGTGGACTTCGCCAGCCGCGCGAACGCATCGGTGTGAATGGCGACCGTCGGGACGCCTTGCTGCTCGAGAGCCATGGCCAGCCCCACGACCGTGGGGCTACAGGTGCTTCAATTGCCAACGCCGAGGATGGCAGCGTCCCCATCCTCCGCGACCCTGGTCCGCATCGCCGGGTCGTCGACCCAGCTTTCATAGGGCTTGATGTGCACCGGATTGGCGGCTGGCAGATTGGTGGTGAACCAGTCGTGCATCTCGTTCATGAAGGCCTGCGAATTGTCGAACAGGCAATCGACGAGATAGATTTTCTTGCCGTCGAGATTGTCGAGCCGCGGCGCGAGCCGCTTGCCCTCGACCTTCGGAGGGAAACCCCGCGGGTCGTGGACGGTGATCTTTTCGGCCATATTGTGCCTCCCGATATTGCGATCTGAAAATCTGAGTTGCAGATAATTTCGCCGATTTCCGGCAGGTTGGCAATGCGGATGGCAGCGGCATTGCCCCGCATGTCTTCGCCCCGCATGTCTTCCCGGAAAATCGTGAAGCGATTTATCCTGGATCTATTCTTTTTTGGAGAAAAGTCCCGGGTTCGTGTTAGGTGCGCCCCGGGATAACGCCTATTCGCCGTACAAATCGGCAAAGACGCTCAAGGCCGCTGTTGCGCCTTCCCCCCCGGCGCTGGCGGCGCGGAAGGCGGAACCGGAGCGGATCGTTCCGGCGGCATAAAGACCCTTTTTCGCCGTGCGCATGGCCGTATCGGCGGTAATAAACCCGTATTCGTCGTGGAATTTCTCCGGCACCAGCCAGCTTATCGGGTCGAGGCCAATGAAGACGAATACCGAGTCGACGGCCAAGGTCTCTTCGCCTGCGGCTGTTTCGATTTTCAAGCCCGTGACGGCACTGTCGCCGCTGATTTCCTTGACCGTTGCGCCGGTCTTTATCTCTACGTTCGAGGCTTCCCCGATCTGTGTCAGATAGGCGGCCTGTGCCGTGAGGCCTTCGCCATCGGTGACGATGGTGACCTTCGAGCAGACGGGGATCAGGATCAGCGCTTCCTGCAGCGCGGAATCGCCGCCGCCGATAACGGCGACCTCCTTGCCCTTCAGCATCGGCGCATCGCAGGAGGCACAGTGGGAGACTCCCTTGCCGAAGAATTCCTCCTCGCCCGGCACGCCGAGCATCCGCAGGCTTGTGCCGGTGGCTACGATGACCGTGCGGGCGGAATAGTCGCCGGTCTCCGAGGTCACCTTGAAGCCGTCGTCGACCGGTTTCAGTTCCGTCACGTCCTCGGCGGCGAATTCCGCACCGGCCTCGACGGCTGCCTCCTCTGTCGCCGGGCACAGGTCGAAGCCGGGAATGCCTTCCGGGTGGCCGGGAAAGCCGTCGACTTTTTCGATGGAGACCAGATGGCCGCCGAGCACCTGTCCGGTGAAGATCAGCGTGCGCATGCCGAGCCGCGCGGCGGTTGTGGCTGCGCTTAGGCCGGCTATGCCGCCGCCGATAATGATGACGTCGTATTGGTTTGACATGCGCCGGTTCCGTTTGTCGCTTGCGTTGGCCGTTTCCGCAGCAAAGTCATACAGGCTTTGCCTGTGGATGCAACGCCGCCGGGCGAGTGCTGGGTCGCGTCCCACCGGAAGGTATTCCCTGGTGTGCAGACGCACGGCAGGCCCGGCAGGCGCAGGTTATCTCCCTTGCAGAGCTTCAACTGCATCTTTCAACATGGGGACTGACCAATGCCGGTATTTTCTGGAAGCGATCTTGGCGATATTCTTGAAGGCAAGGAACAGGACGATGTCCTGTACGGCCTGCGCTTTAGCGATTTTCTTTACGGCAAGCAGGGCGACGACATCCTGGTTGGCGGAACCGATGGCCAGATCGACATGCTGTTCGGCGGCGCGGGCTTCGATACCGCAGCCTATTTCAACACCTACGTCGACTTGACCATCAACCTCAACACCGGCGTGGCGTTCCAGACGGCGAGCGGGGTTGTCGAGGATAATTTCTTCTCGATCGAGAATGTAATAGGCGGCGAAGCAAACGATCGCATCATCGGGAACAAATACGACAACGAGTTGAGCGGCAGCAATGGCGACGATGTCATTTACGGTCGCGAAGGCAACGACCGGCTCAATGGCGATAGTGGCAACGATGCCCTGTTCGGCGGCATCGGTGAAGATGTTCTGAACGGCGGCCGTGGCAAGGACGATCTCACCGGCGGCGCCGACCGGGACGTGATGACCGGCGGGCGCGAAACCGACACCTTCCATTTTACCGACCTTTCGAACTTTGTCGCTGGCAGCTCGAAAAACGACCTCGATTTCATTACCGATTTCGAGAAGGGCGTCGATGTGATCGACCTGTCTGACGTCGACACCGATACCGGGGTTTTGGGCAATCAGGCCTTTGCAATTGTCGAGAAATTCTCCGGCCAGGCCGGCGAGCTTTCCGAGATTAAGAGCCTCTCCACCAACGACGCCCAGATCTGGGGCGGCGACGTGGACGGCGACGGCAGCGCCGATTTCATGCTCGCGGTCAACATTATTGGCGGCAACCAGCAGCAGCTTGAGGCGAGTGACTTCCTGCTGTGAGGCATTGCCTTTGTCGCAAATGAAAAACCCGGACGCTGGCTGGCGTCCGGGTCTGCTTGTTTCGTTGGTGTAGCCGTTATCAGTGGTTCGGACGGTTCTTCACCAGATCGTCCACCACGCTTGGATCGGCCAGCGTTGTCGTATCGCCGAGGGCGCCGAAGTCGTTCTCGGCAATCTTGCGCAGAATGCGGCGCATGATCTTGCCGGAGCGGGTCTTCGGCAGGCCGGGGGCGAACTGAATGGCGTCCGGGGAGGCGATGGGGCCGATTTCCTTGCGTACCCAGCCAACGAGTTCCTTGCGCAATTCGTCGCTTGGTTCCTTGCCGGCCATCAGGGTGACATAGGCATAGATGCCTTGGCCCTTGATGTCATGCGGGAAGCCGACAACGGCTGCCTCGGACACCGCATCATGGGCGACAAGCGCCGATTCCACTTCTGCCGTGCCCATGCGGTGACCGGAAACATTGATAACGTCGTCGACGCGGCCGGTGATCCAGTAATATCCGTCGGCGTCGCGGCGGCAGCCGTCGCCGGTGAAATACTTGCCCTTGTAGGTGGAGAAGTATGTCTGGATGAAGCGCTCGTGATCGCCGTAAACGGTGCGCATCTGGCCGGGCCAGGAATCGAGGATGCACAGGTTGCCTTCCGTCGCGCCGTCCAGAACATTGCCGTCGGCATCGACGATCTGAGGCTGGCAACCGAAGAAGGGTCGCGTGGCCGAGCCGGGTTTCAGGTCGGTTGCGCCGGGCAGGGGCGTGATCAGGATGCCGCCGGTTTCCGTTTGCCACCAGGTATCGACAATCGGGCAGCGGCTGTCGCCGACGACCTTGTAGTACCACTCCCATGCTTCAGGATTGATCGGTTCACCCACAGAGCCGAGCAGGCGCAGGGACTTGCGGCTGGTCTTTGTGACAGGATCGTTGCCCTTCTGCATCAATGCGCGAATGGCTGTCGGCGCGGTGTAGAAGATATTGATGTTGTGCTTGTCGATGACCTGCCAGCAGCGCGAGTCGTCCGGGTAGTTCGGAACGCCCTCGAACATGACAGTGGTCGCGCCATTGGCGAGCGGACCATAGACAATATAGCTGTGGCCGGTGATCCAGCCGACGTCCGCGGTGCACCAGTAGATGTCGCCGTCATGATAGTCGAAGACATACTGATGGGTCATCGAGGCGTAAACGAGATAACCGCCGGTGGTGTGCAGCACACCCTTCGGGGTGCCGGTGGAGCCGGAGGTGTAGAGGCGGAACAGCGGGTCCTCGCTGTCCATCCACTCCACGGGGCAGTCCTTGCTCTGCTTGTCGACCACGTCCGACCAGTTGCGGTCCACGGCGTCGTCCCACGCGCATTGCGCAAGCGGGAGTGCCGAGTGGTCGTACACGACGACGTGCGGGACGTCAACGCCGTGCT
>JAPOIA010000101.1 GCA_029979185.1 Alphaproteobacteria bacterium
ACCGCATTGCCCTGATACAGCTGGCCGATGCGCCGGACATCCTTATGGATCCGATGTCGCTGTCGCGCCATCATCGCTGTTTCCCCGGGCAGGGCGACTATCCGATCGTCGAATTTCTCGATCATTCACTGAAATCCGGCTACTCCGGCCCGCTGAGCCTTGAAATCTTCAACGACCAGTTTCGCGGCGCGCCGTCTGCCCAGATCGCAGTCGATGGCATGCGGGCGCTGCGCGTCACCGGCGAGGCGCTGGACAAGACCCGCCGTGCGAGCGACCGCCAGCCGCTGATCATCGGCGAGCCCCTGCCCCCTGCGGCCAATGTCCATGGCGTCGAATTCATCGAATTCGTCACCGGCCCGGCGGAAAGCGGTCAGCTGGTGGCCGTTCTGCAGGGACTCGGCTTCAAGCGCGTCGGGCGGCACCGCTCGAAGGACGTCGACCTGTTCCGCCAGAATGGCGTCAATATCGTCGTCAACCGCGAGCAGGACGGCTTCGCCCATTCCTTCTACCTCGTGCACGGCACCTCGGTCTGTGCGCTGGCGCTGCGCTTCGACAATCCGAAGGCGGCGCTGGAGCGCGCCAACAGTCTCGGCTCGCCGACCTACTTCGGCCGTGTCGGGCCGGGGGAAACGCTGATCCCGGCGGTCGCGGGCGTCGAAAACTCGCTGCTTTATTTCATGGGCGAGACGCCGAAAGACGGTTCTACCCCGTCCAACTGGGACCGCGACTTCATCTTCGAGGACGAGCGCGAACCGCTTGGGCCGCTGACGGCGCTGGATCATCTGTCCAACGTCGTGCGCCGGTCGGAATTCCTGACCTGGATTACCTTTTACAAGAGTATCCTCAATCTGCGTGACGAGCCGCAGGTGGAACTGGCCGATCCGCACGGCTCATTTTATTCCCGCGTCATCGGCTCGGAAGACAAATCCCTGCGCATCCCGATGAACATCGGCGACGGCGGATCGACCGCCGTGTCGCGGTTCATCGACCGCTTTGGCGGCTCCGGCGTGCAGCAGCTTGCCTTCGCGACGAACGACCTGTTCGCCTTCGTCGAGCAGGCGCGCGCGGCAGGCATCGAGTTCCTGCCGATCCCGGAAAACTATTACGAAGACCTCGAGGCGCGCTACGACCTGCCGGAGGACAAGCTGGCGAAAATGCGCGAGCTGGGCATCCTCTACGACAAGTCGAAAGACGGCGAATTCTTCCATATCTATACGCGCATGTTCGAGGAGCGCTTCTTCTTCGAAGTGCTCGAGCGGCACGACTACGACCTGTTCGGCGCCGCCAATACACCGGTACGGCTGGCTGCCCAGATGAACGAGTTCGAACATGCCGCCCAGGAGCGGGCGCTTGGAGCGCTTTAAACCTGGACTGCTGCAACTCCGGGCCGCCGTAACTGGGCCGGTTTCCAGCGCAACCTGCACGATATTGCAATTTGATCCTGAGCAAAGACCGGCTGCGCGATTTCTGTCTAATTTGCATTCAACTAAAACGTTGAGATGCAGATGGGGCCAACAGAAATCCGTCAGCCGGGAGGCAGTATCATGCAAGCCAAAGACATCATGACCACCAGCGTTATCACCACGAGCGGCGATATCAGTGTCCGCGATGCCGCGAACCTCATGGTCAAAAACAAGATCAGCGCCCTGCCTGTTGTCGACGCCAGTGGCAAACTGGTCGGTATCGTCAGCGAGGGCGACTTCCTGCGCCAGATCCAATCACCGCAGGAGCGGACGAAATCCTGGTGGCTGCGCATGTTCCAGTCGGCGGAGGATGCAGCCAGCGACTATATCAAGTCGCACGCCCGGTTCGTGCACGAGGTGATGACCAGGAAAGTCCTGACCGTCGCGGAATCGGATACCCTCTCCCACATTGCCGCTGTTCTGGAGAAGAACCGCATCAAGCGCGTGCCTGTTGTCCGCGACGGCAAGCTTGTCGGCATCGTCAGCCGCGGCAATCTCATGCAAGCCGTTGCAGCGCAATCGGACCTGACCGGCCCCAGCACGTCCGACAAGGAAATCCGCGATGCAATCATGAAGGAACTGTCCGAGGCCGTTCCCAATGCGCATCTGGTCGGTGTCGTGGTGCGCGATGGCGTGGTCACGCTGATGGGATCGGTCGACTCGCAGAAGGAGCGCGATGCCGTTGCCGTCGCGGTGGAGAATGTCTTGGGCTACAAGTCGGTGGAGAACAATATCTACGTCTCGACCATCGCCGCCACGGCAGGCTGGGCCTGATAGCCGGCGCACTACCGGATGCAAATCTCTGCGAGTCCGGAGCCGGATACCATCCGGCCCGGGCTTGCCTGTGCGACATCCGCTCCGCTCCCATAGACCGGCCCGGATTTGATCTTGTACGCCCTTAGCGGCTAGTATGCTCCTGATGCAATCATAAGCAGCGGCGCAGCAATAGCCGCGCGCATAGCAGGGAGCCCCCATGAACGTCACGTCCATTGCCCGCAAATCCTCCTCAAGCGTGCGGGATCAGGTTAGCGCCGAAGAGTGGGAATTGCGCTGCCAGCTGGCGGCGGCGCACCGGCTGGTTGCCCATCATTCCATCGTCGACATGACCTACAACCATATCTCCTCGCGCGTGCCGGGCGAGCCGGAGCATTTTCTGGTCAAGGCTGACAATGTTTTCATGGAGCAGGTGACAGCCTCCAACCTCGTAAAATACGATGTCGAGGGCAATCAGGTGATGGATTCCGAATTCAAGGCGAGCCCTGCCGCCTACAATGTCCATGCCGCCATCCTGCGCAACCGGCCGGAGATCATTGCTGCCGTCCATACGCATTCGCCGGCAAACCTTGCCGTGTCGGCACAGCGCTGCGGACTGTTGCCGATCACCCAGCAGGCGATGCGCTTCTACAACCGCATTGCCTATTACCCGAACGCACAGGACGACACGACCCGCGAAGGCACCGACCACATGGCTAAGGCGCTTGGCGACAAATGGGTCATGGTGCTGGAAAACCATGGCGCGGTCATCTGCGGCACCAATGTTGCGGAAGCCTATATCTACCACCATTTCTTCGAGCTGGCATGCCGGGCGCAGATCGGCGCGCTTGCCGGCGGCGTGGAACTCATCACGCCTTCCCATGAAGCATGCGAGGAACGGGCAAAGAAATTCGGCCGCATCGGCCAGTACAATTTCGGCAGCCGCGACTGGGTAGCCAGCATGACGATGGTCGAGAAGCTCTATCCCGACTACCGGGATTGAATCCCGCAATTCACCCAGCGCCTGCACGGTGCAGGCAAGAAAAGTCCAAGGAGGGAAACATGAAAAAGACACTCATGATGGCGCTGCCGATGGCAGGCATCGCTGCGCTGGCAATGACGCCGGCACACGCCGATGCCGTCGAAGACTTCTACAAGGGCAAGACCGTTTCGATCTTCGTCGGCGTCTCGCCCGGCGGCATCTATTCGACCTTCGCGCAGTTCCTTGCCAAGCACATGCAGCAGCATGTTCCGGGCAAGCCGGAAATCATCGTCAAGCACATGCCAGGCGCCGGCGGCCAGAAGGTCATGAACTATGTCTATAACGTTGCGCCGAAGGACGGCACAGCAATCCTGACGCCGAATTCCAATCCGGTGAAGTCCTATCTGTTCGGCGTCGGCCGGCCGAAATACGATCCGCTGAAATTCCAGTGGATCGGCGCATGGAGCTATTCCACGGTCGCGCTGACGATCCTGAAGAAGAGCGCGCCGGGCATCAACACCATCGCGGACGCCGCGAAGAAACAGGTCATCCTCGGCTCGATCGGCAAGACCACGACCTCCTACCAGATCCCGTTCATGCTGAACAATCTGGTCGGCACCAAGTTCAAGATCATTCCCGGCTATCGCGGCGGTTCGCCCATTCGCCTGGCCATGGAAAAGGGCGAAGTCGCCGGCTGGTCCGGCCAGTGGACCGGCATGAAGCTGCGCAAGCCCGAATGGGTTAAGGGCAACATGCTCGCCACGCTCGTGCAGGTCGCCCCGAAGAAGAACAAGGACCTGCCGAATACGCCGCTGCTGACGGAAATCGCCAAGGATGACGACCAGAAGGCCATGTTCGATGTGCTGTCGTCCACGGTCATGGACCGCGCCGTCGCCCTGCCGCCGGGCGTTCCGAAGGATCGCGTCGCCGCGCTTGAAAAGGCCTTCATGGCAACGCTGGCAGACAAGAACTTCCTTGCCGATGTCACAAAGCGCGGGTTTGAAATCGACCCGACCAGCGCCGCCGACGTCACCGCCACGGTGAAGAAGATCATGGGCCTGTCGAAAGAGCGCCTCGCCAAGCTGAAGACCGCGATGGGCTTCAAGAAGTAGGCGCTTGCGAGCAATCAGCGAGTGGCCGGGCCTTTGTCCCGGCCATTTTTTCAGGATTTGACATCGCCCTGTCGGACCCCAATATTCAGGCTATGACCAGCGCCACAGATACCCAATCGCCCTACCGCATCGAGGTTGCCGAAGACCCGATGTCCTCCGGCTATGGCTGCGCCTGCTGTTCCGGCGACGGCGGGGCGCGCGGCTTCGTCTACAACGGCGAGGAACCGCTGGCGGTCTATTTCGCCGAGGCCGGCGGCATGTCGAACAAGCCCGTGTTGCTTATCGGCATGGTGATCGGCAAATGGGAAGGCGACACGAAAACCGACGACCGGGCCTGTTTCGTCCTCGCCGTTTCCAAGGAGGACGGAAAGCTGGAGAAGGTCCCGACCATTCCCTATCTGCTGGCCTACCCGGAATTTCCCGCGCTCGGCATCAAGGTCGAGCCGGAGGTGGCGGAGGAACACGCCGAATTCGCGCGCATCAACGCAGTGGCCGACGCGATCATCGACCAGGACTACCGCTTCTATCACCTGCGCCCGGACGACGCCCCCCGCAAGTCGCGGTTTGCAGCGGATGCGGGGTGAGGTTCACGCCACGCCCGCTCTCCGGCACAGATATTCCCATGCCCGGTCGTGGCCGCGCAGGTTGGTCTGGCCGGGCGAGGCGGCGTTGACTTCGCCTTCCGTCAAATAAGTCACTTCGCCCAGTTCCAGCCCGGTGAAGATGGCGCGCGCATTCTTCTTCATGCCGATGGCCGAATGTACCGCGTCCTGGATCGACTTGCCCGTCACGGTGCAGCCGTGACCGCGCATCAGCACCGCCTTGGCGTCGCCCATGCAGGCACACATGTCGGCGCCCTGGTCGTTGGTCGTTACCAGCAGGTCGGTATCGCCGAAGTTGTCGCGAATATCCCAGACCGGCACGCAGACGCCGATGCGGCGCGCAGTATGGACGGCCGGGCGCATCGGCGTTTTGGTGATGCCGAACGGCAGCAGTTCTTCGCAATGGTTGTGAATGACCGACATCACGTCGGGCCGCGCCTGATAGACCATGCCGTGGATCGGCCGCTCGATATAGATCGGCGTGTCGGTCGGCGTCACCGGCGAGTTGTCGAGATTGAATTCGAGAATATCGCCTTCCTCGACCAGCTCCGGGCTGCGCGAGCGCGACAGGAAATAGGTGTCCGGATTGTCCGGATTGCGCACGCTGATATGGCCGAGCGCATCGCAGATGCCCTCGTTGCCGAGAATGCGGTTGGCCGCGACCAGATCCTTTATCAGCGCCTTGATGTCCCTCATCGTTTTCTCCCATTGTTCGCGCCCGGACGGCGTCCTGTTGTTTCGCGGCAAGGTTACAGCTACCGGATGTTTGACGCCAGCGCCGATTGCATCGGCACTGAACACCGAGACGGAAATTGCGCTCGCAGGAGAGCCGGTTATACTGTTTGCAGAATAATCATTTCTCGGGAGGGAACCATGAGTACATTGTCACGATTCATTCGGCTCGGCGCCATCGCGTTTGCAACTGCGCCATTCATGATCGCCGGCGCACAGGCCGCCGATTTCTACAAGGGCAAGAAGATCACGCTGATCATTCCCTCCTCTGCCGGCGGCGGATACGACACTTACGCGCGCCTGCTCGGCCGCCACATCGGCCGACATATTCCCGGCAATCCCGACATCGTGCCGCAGAACATGCCGGGTGCCGGCGGCAAGGTCGCGGCGGCCTATATCGCCAATGCCGCGCCGAAGGACGGAACCGTATTCGGCGAGACCTATCCGCAGGCGCTGACGGAAGCCGCCTTCGGGCGCAAGAACCTCGTCAAATACGACACGCAGAAGCTGACCTATCTCGGCTCCATGAACGGCGAACCCTATTACTGCTTCGCCCGCACGGATGCGCCGGTGAAAAGCTTCAAGGACCTGACGTCGAAGGAACTGATCGTCGGCGCGACGGGACAGGGCTCGTCCACCGCGGTTTCGCCGGCGCTCCTCAACAATCTCATCGGTACGAAGTTCCGGATCATCACCGGCTACAAGGGCTCCAGCCAGGTTGTTCTCGCCGCCATCAAGGGCGAGGTGCAGGGCTGGTGCGGCATGGGCTGGAGCTCGATCCGCGGCCCGTCGAAGGACGCCATCGAAAAGGGACAGATCAAGATCCTGTTCCAGGAGAATGGCCAGTTCAACGATCGCGTGCGCGACATGAAGCTGGTGCGGGCAACGGATTTCGGCAAAACGGATGACGACCGCAAGATCATGAACCTGATCTATTCGCAGCAGATCTTCGGCCGGCCGTTCTTTGCGCCTCCCGGCATTCCCGCCGATCGCGCGAAAATCCTGCGCGCTGCTTTCGATGCATCCATGAAGGATCCCAAGCTGCTGGCGGAAGCGAATAAGATCGGCGCGGATATCCGCCCGATGACCGGCGCCGAACTGCAGAAGGAAATCGACGCCATCTATTCCTCGCCGCAGGCCCTGCTCGACAAGGCGCGCAATGCGCTGAACCCAGGCTCTGCCATGACAAAGCGCTCAGGCGCGAAGAAGTAGAAGATAACCAGCGTCATCCCGCGCAAGCGAAGCGCGACGCCGGACCTTTATCCGTATCAAAAGATCCCGGATCGCCTCGCGGCGTCCGGGAAGACTTAACGCCTCAGACAACCACCTTGGTCATCATGCCCTTGGGGAAGATGTCTTCCGGCTTGGCGTGCTTGTGGGCGATGCCCTGCTGATAGGTGTAGAGCAGCATCTGCTCCCAGGTGGCGCGGTTTTCCTCGATGCCGAAGGGGAACGGATCGTCGCCGAACATCTGCGCCATCTTGCGGGCGTATGTCGGCACCCACGGCAGCGGATAGCGCGAGACCGCCGGATCGAACAGGCGCTCGAGGCTGCGGCGCTTGGATTCGTTGAAGGCGTTGAACAGGTTGCGCGCCACCCACGGGTTCTCGTCGATGATGTGCTTCTGCACCGCGATGATGTGCATGATCGGCCACACCTTGGTGCGCTGGTAGTATTCCTCTTCCATGCCGAGATAGTCGGGGAACAGGCGCACCACGTCCGGATGGCCTTCCAGGAAGCAGGTCGGCGGGCGGGCGATGATGGCGCAGTCGATTTCGCCGGACGCCAGCATTTCCGACAACGACTTGTCGGAGACGCGGGTAATCTCGACGCCGGCCGGCAGGTTCAGTTCCACCTTCTCGACCCGGCCCGGCGCATTGGCGCCAGCCTGATACCAGTGCACGTCCGGCAGCTTCACGCCGCAGTCGTTGTGCATCCAGCCGCGCATGTAGACGGCGGCCGAATGGGCCCATTCGGGCGAGCCGACGCGCTTGCCCTTCAGGTCCTCGACGGTCTTGATGCCGGAATTCTTGTTCACGTAGAAGGACGAGAAACGGAACAGCCGCGAGCAGACCACCGGCAGGCCGACGATATCGCATTCGTCGCGGGTGATCTGGGCGGAGAACTTGGCGAAGCTCAGCTCGGCCACATCCCATTCGCGGTTGGCGGTGAAACGGGCGAAGACCTCGTGATGGCCGAGCATGGACCAGGTGTGCTCGATGCCCTCGGCGCGCACGTCGCCGGTGCGGAAATCGCGGAAATGGTCGTAGTCGGTCGACGCGATACTCAACTTGAGCTTGTTCATTGTTCCTCCAGTAGCCCGGATGTGGTTGTCGGGTCTTCTATAAGCACAATCCCGCGCGGCTGGAAACTGCCCTGCCCTTTGACGCCGGCACCGGTCTGCTACACTGGCCCGGACAGGAGACCCACATGACCGCCATATCCTTCATCTGCGCGACTGCGGCACCGGCTATGCGCCTGCAAACGAGCCGCCGAACTATTGCCGCATCTGCCGCGAGCCGCGGCAATACGTGCCGGGATCGGGCCAGCAATGGACGACCATGACCGGCCTGTCGCGGCAGGCAATGAACGGCTTCCGGCTGGTCGAGGACGGGCTGATGGGCATTGTCAGCCATCCCAAGGTCGGCATCGGCCAGCGGGCGCTGATCCTCAACACGCCGGCCGGCAATATCCTGTGGGATTGCATTTCCCTCATCGACGAGGCGACGGTGGACATCATCCGCGCCATGGGCGGGCTGGCGGCCATCGCCATTTCCCATCCGCACTACTACGCCACCATGGCCGACTGGAGCCGCGCCTTCGGCGATTGCCCGGTGTTCCTGCATGCGGACGAAAAGCAATGGATCATACATCCGGCCCCCGGCATCCGGCTATGGACCGGCGAGACGATGGAGATCGCGCCCGGCGCAACGCTGATCCGCTGCGGTGGCCATTTCGCCGGCGGCACGGTGATGCACTGGGCTGCCGGAGGCGGCGGCCGGGGCGCGCTGCTGGCCGGCGATATCGTAATGGTGATCCCGGACCGCACCCATGTCAGCTTCATGCGCTCCTATCCCAACCTCATCCCGCTGTCGGCTCGGGCCGTGCAGCGCATCGGCGCGGCGCTGGAGCCTTACGATTTCGAGGTGATCTACGGCCCGTTCTTCGGCCGCGATATTTTAAGCGGCGGCAAGGATGCCGTGCGCCGCAGCGTCGTGCGCTATGTGGAAGCGGTGACGGGAGACGGGAGCGCAGAACGGGAGTGAGGGACGCGTATCCTACGAGACATTTGCGATCACCGGCGGCAGGCCGGAGGATATCTTCCCTGGCTGCGCAATGTCGTGGGTAGCCAAATGGACCACGCCCTGCGCGGCAAGACGCTGGCGAAGGAGATATTCGACAACACGGCATGGTTTGTCCGCACAACGGGAACGCCGCCGGCAGCGGACAACGCAGCGGCAGTGGTGAAGCAACTGCGCGAGCGCATCGGCAGGGCCATGGCGCTGGAGTGAGGTTGGGTATGCTCTCGGTCGGGATAGGGTGATAAATTTAGTATGCAAGGAGTCTGCGATATCCAGTGTTCCAAGCGACATCAAAGGATGGGAACTGGTAACCTACCCAGATGGTGATTTTGAAACTCTGGCAAAAAATTTCAAAAGATACCTAAATAAAGATTTTTCGCCTCGAATTGCGACACAACAGTAAAATAGAGTTTGAATATTAGAACTGTACCCTATTTTTACCAATC
>JAPOIA010000102.1 GCA_029979185.1 Alphaproteobacteria bacterium
GATATTTTGCGGCATCGACTACGCGAATTGCCCGGGCGATAGACCACGGCGCAACCACACCATCGACGACATTGCGCATGAAAGCTTCGGTCATCTTCAGGCCGGGAATCGGCACCGGTGTTGAACCAAGGGCTTTCAAGGCCGCGGTGGATACACGCGAAGGCGTGCGGATCTTCAGGCCCTTGAAGTCTGCCAGCGACTTGATTGCCCGCGGCTTGGTGTGGATGACGGATTCGCCAGCTGAATGGGCGACGATGACATGCACATCGCCCCATTCCTTCTGACCCCACTTGCGGACAAACTCATCGACTGCGGGCGAAACGATATCGGGCGAATCACCGATAAACGGCAGCTCGAACACGCCGATGCGCGGGAACAGGCCGGCCGTATAACCGGGCAGAACCCATCCGATATCGACGACGCCGTTCTTCGTCTGGTTGTAGAGATCGCCCGGCTTGCCACCGAGCTGCATGGAACCGAACAGCTGAATCTTAAGGGCGCCTTTGGAATCGGCCTCTACCTTCTTGCGCCACCAGTCCAGGTTCTTGTAGGAGCCGGCTACCGGCGGGACGAAGGTGTGCATACGAAGGCTCTGCGTCTGCGCCAAGGGGGGAGTGCTCGCAGCCATTGACAGGCATACGGCGAGTGCGCCCGCACCTGCGGATGCGCCGAAAATTCTGGTGAAAAGCATTTCTTCCTCCGCTTTACGTTTGATGGGGCTTCATAGCAGATCGGGCGCAGACTCAAAATCCGCGCCCGAAGCTTCACAGGAAATATATGTTGTTTTTGTCCCGCTCAGGCCAAAATTTGCCTAGACCCCGACGAATGCCATCTGCGCTTCCGGATAACGAGTACCCGCCACTCGCGAGGGGTCAATCGCATTGCCCAGCTCTTCCAACAGCGCAGGATCGATCTTCAGGTCGACCGCCTTGATATTCTCCTCCAGCCGCGAGGGTTTCGACGTGCCCGGTATCGGCACGATGTCATCGCCTCGCGACAACAGCCACGCCAGCGCAAGCTGGCCGGGCGTACAGCCAGCCTTGTTCGCGAGCTGGCGCAATGGATCGACCAGGCCTGCATTGTTCTCGATATTGCCATCCTGGTACCGCGGATGCTCCTTGCGCCGGTCGTTTTCGGCCAGGTCGCCAGCACCGGAAATGGTGCCGGTGAGGAAGCCCCGGCCAAGCGGCGAATAGGGCACGAAGCCGATACCAAGTTCCCGGCAGGTGGGCAGGATTTCGTCTTCCACGACCCGTGTGAACAGAGAATATTCCGTCTGCAGCGCGGTCATCGGATGGGTGGCGTGCGCGCGCCGGATCGTCTGTGCAGACGCCTCGGAAAGCCCCAGATACCGGACCTTGCCCTGCTCGACCAGCCGCGACATGGCGCCGACCGTTTCCTCAACAGGCACGGAAGCGTCGATGCGATGCTGGTAGTACAGGTCGATCTCGTCGACACCCAGCCGCTGCAGGCTCTTGTCGCAAGCCTCCATTACATATTCCGGCCGGCCATTGGCGCCCTTGACGCCGAAATTACCGAACTTGGTCGCCAGAATAACCTTCGAACGCTGGCCCTTGATCGCCTCGCCGACCAGTTCCTCGTTCTTGCCGCCGGCATAGGCATCGGCCGTATCGATGAACGCGACACCCAGGTCGATGGACCGCTGTATGGTCGCCTTCGACGATGCCGGATCCGGCGTGCCGTAGATCGGCGTCATGCTCATGCAGCCCAGCCCAATGGCCGGCATCTGAAGGGCCGCCTTGTCCTTGCCAAGAGTTCTGGTGATCATCATGTTGCTCCCTGCCTCTATGCGTCAACTCTTCCGCCGGTCTGGCGGCGTGAGCCCGCTGTCGATCTGTCCGGCAAGTTCTATAACTTACTTGGCAGGTAGGTGACCAGCATGGGAAACATCCACAGAATGAAAATTCCGAGCAGAAATATCCACACGAACGGCCAGGCAGCGGAGAACACATCACCGAGCTTCAATTGCGGTGCAGCACCCTTCAGCGCGAACAGCGTATAGCCGAATGGCGGCGTGATCCCGCCGATCGTAATGTTGATCAGGAAGATCAGCCAGAACCAGATCGGATCAAACCCCAACGTCGCGATCAGCGGCTTGTAGATCGGGATGACGATCAGCATCAGGGCGATCTGGTCGATGAACATGCAGGCGATGAACGGAAAGAACATCAGCATGAAGAACATCGCCGCCGGGTGCCAGTTGAGCTGGGAGACCATTTCCGTCAGCGCGGTGGTGCCGCCGGTAAATGCGAGAAACTGGCCGAACATCTTGGAACTGGCCATGATGACGAGGATCATCGAAGCAACAGCCATGGAGGAGCGCAGCGAATCCCACACCATGCGCCAGGTCAGCCGGCGGTAGAGCAGCGCCGCCAGCATAGCGCCGATGACGCCCGTGGCAGCCGATTCCGACGGCGTCGTGATGCCGAGCAGAATGAAGCCCATGATGAAGATGATGATCAGACTGAACGGCGCCATCCGCATGAGCGCCATCAGCTTGTCCCGGCCGCTAGCCTGCCGCCCGCCATCGTCGGCTTCCACCGGAGCCAGCGACGGCTGCAACGCAACTCGGCCGAACACATAGAGCAGGAACAGGCCCGCCAGGATAAGACCCGGAATAATGCCGGCTATCAACAGGCCGGAGATCGAAACGCCCGCCAGCGTGCCGATGATGATCGCCAGGACGCTGGGCGGAATGATTGGCGCAAGCGAAGCGCCGGCCAGAATGGAGCCGGCAGACAATTTCGGATCGTAACCACGCTGCTGCATTCCCGGCAGAACCGAGCGGCCCAGCATGGCCGCAACGCCCATCGCGGCGCCCGACAGGGCCGCGAATATGACCGACAACAGCATGGTCAGGACATACTGGCGTCCCCGCATCTTGCTGACGAGCGTATCGACGGATTCAAACAGGACGTCGATCGCCTTGCCCCGGAACAGCAACTCCCCGACGAGCAGGAACAGGGGAATGGTCGCCAGTTCGACCGTTGTGGCCGTATCGAACAGCGAATTGGCGAACATGCCAAAGCCTGCCGTTCCCATAAGCATGAGCACGCCGACAAGATTCGCGAACAGGAACGCCACCACGATCGGCAAGCCCAGCGCGAACAGGCTCAACAGGACGACGATCGCAACAACAACTGCGGTAATGCCGGTAAGCATGGGGTCCTCGCAATCAACCGATAGATGTGGCGCTGGCCGGCGGTTCCGCCCACAGTCCCTGACGCAGGAACTCCATGGCAGAAACGAGCAACCCATAGGTAATGAAAACAGTTACCATCCACTTCGGGGCCTGAATGGTCGTAACCGTCTGCAGGTCGTTGACATATTGATTTATGTTCGCCTGCAGGCTGATATACGCAGCGAACAAGCAGACACCGCAGCCGATCAGCGCCAGCAACCGCCGCGCTGCGAGGCGCAAGCGGACGGGCAGCAAATCCGTCAACAGCGTCACGGCAACATGCCCGCCAGAGCGGGTGATCTCCGGCATCATCAGGAAAATCGAAGCGCAAAGCGTAAAGACTATAAAGTCGTTCGCCCAGGTCGTCGGCGCATTGAGAAAATAACGCGAAAAAATTTCGATAGAGTACATGACGACAATTGCAGCCAGACCTGCCGTTGCCGCAATCGCGCTGGCTTCAATGAGCAAATCGAGCAAGCGACCGAATATGCCCGGCCGGGATTGCATGCTGACATCCGTCATTACAAATTCCATCGGATACGTGGCCGGAAGGAAACAATCCCCTCCGGCCTGCCGAGTCTCTAGAGACCCATCTTCTTGTCGCTGACGAACTTCTTCAGCTCCTCGCCCTGCGCCTTGCTTTTCGCAACAACCAGGCCCCAGACACCATCTTCAAAGGATTTGGCAATCTTTGCTTCGTTGGCCTTGGAGAAGCGCGTCTCGGACATGCCCTTGGCTTTCATGCCCTTTTCCTCTTCGGCGGCAAGTGCATCGAACTGCTTAAAGACCTCTTCTTCAAGCCTCTTGCCCGCTTCCAGCAGCACCGCCTGTTCGTCCTTCGGCAGCGCCTTGAACTTGTTGAGGTTCATGAACAGCAAAAGAGTGCTGACGCCAAATGCCGGACGTACATAATGCTTGGCAACCTCGTACCATTTCAGGTCGAGCGGCCC
This sequence comes from Alphaproteobacteria bacterium, assembly GCA_029979185.1. Classification (GTDB taxonomy): domain Bacteria; phylum Pseudomonadota; class Alphaproteobacteria; order Rhizobiales; family Beijerinckiaceae; genus Terripilifer. Next base: position 4,153 of record JAPOIA010000102.1, read on the forward strand.
GGCAGTCGGCCAGCACGCCCCGTCAACAACGCCCTTTTCCAGCGCCGAATATACCTGACCACCCGGAATGACTACCGGCGCACCGCCAAGAGTCTTGATCAGCGGATGATAGGTAACCGTGCCGCGAATCTTCAAACCCTTGATATCCCCGGAAGGGCCGATCGGCTTGCGCAAGATCATCTGGTAGCCGACCCTGCCTTGCGGCACGAAGGCCAGCGCCTTCAGACCGTGCTTCTGGTAGTGCTTGTCGACCCAGTCCCACACACCGCTCGTGCGGCGCTTCGCCGGATCGGAGTTGACGACATCAAGGGCCATGCCGATGCCTGTTGTGCCGGCGTGATAGGCGCCATGCGTAATGAGGATGTCGAACACACCTGCAGCCACCGGCTGCACCTGTTCGAACGGCGGCACGGCTTCCGGCCCGCTGCGCTTGATCGCCAACTTGCCCTTCGACACTTCGCCGACAAGTTTCATGAAGGTCGTTTCACTGAGATAGGTCCCCTTGTTGGCGGGCGACCAGCTCGACAACATTCTCAGATCTTTGGCATGGGCCGCACCGGACAACGCGATAGTCAATGCAACAGCCAGACCGGCAACACCTGATTTGCGACCAATCATAATAATCCTCCCTGGTTCCTGTTTTAAATTCAAATATCCGAGGCGCCAGAGCGGCGTGGTATTAATTGTATCGCCGCAGACGCACCGAACTTCGTAACTTCCCGCCAAACTTCGCGGGACAGTGTTTCACTTTAAAAAGTCTAATGCAACGGCATTAAAGCGTTCCACCTCGTCGATATGCGGGCAATGTGCGGCATTATCAAACACATGCAACTGAGCGCCCGGCACTTCCTGCTGCAGCCTGGGGCCGAAACCGGGAGCCCGCAACGGGTCCTGCGCCCCGGTAACGAGCAAAACCGGAAGTGTCACATCCGAATAATCCGGCTTGGCAGGCATGCTGCCGCTCGACTGCCGCCATGGCGCCTTGAAGCGCACGGCAGCGGTGCATTCCCAAGCCCCCGGCTCGATCGACAACTGGTGGCGCCGGTCGATATATTCCTCGTCGCCACGGACTGCCGGATTGACGAACATCACTTCAACGATGCGCCGCATATGCTCGCGCGTACCGTCATAACTGTTGAGAATATTGCGCGCTTCGTTCTCCGGCACATCTCCGCCACCCGATATCACGACTGCTTTCTCAACCGGCCATGGGCAATCCTTGCGCGCAATCGTCGACAACAACATCGTACCGCCCATGGAATTGCCCATGAAATGCGCTCGCTCGATCCCCATGACACGCAGGAAGGCCGTGATATGATCGACCCGGTACTTCCACATATTTTCGAAGGAAAAGACCTTTTCGGTTTTACCGAAACCCGCCCAGTCGGGTGCGATTACCCGGAAGTGCTGCGCCAGCGCGTAGATGTTGCGTTCCCAGCTCAACTCGCTGCAACCGCCAAACTCCCCACTGTGCAACAGGACAAGCGGGAAACCTTCTCCCGCTTCCAGATAGTGTGTCATGATTCCGCCGGCACGGACGAAATGACTGCGGTACATGCCCATTAACTACCCGCCCCTAGGGCTGTGGCCAGCGGGCCATCGCGCGTCAGGTCGATACCGCGGCTGGAGGATTTGAGCACAGACTCCTCCGGCGGCTCTGGCGGCACATCGCCATACTGACCAGAGATGGCCGTTTTCGGGAACATCTCCTTCAGCCGCGGATAAACCTCGCGGGCGAACATGCGGATGCCCTTCACCGATTCCTCGTGTTCCAGGAAACCTGCCTGTCCCATGTTGAGCAGATGCCCGTAACCACCGACATACTCATAATGACGCTTGATCTGGTTGAATACCTGATCAGGAGTACCGGCAAACATCAAGCCCGCGCGGATCGCTGCCTCCACATTGGCTGCCTTGGCAAAGGCGCTGAGCGGATGTTCTGCACCGCGCAGCATATGGACATTCGCTTCCACCGGCACGTAGCCCGGCGGATTGGCGTATTGCGGAGCGACCTTGTTCGCGGTCACATACCAGAGCAGTTTTTCCGCACCGGCATGGGCCTCGGCTTCGGTTTCCCCGACATAAACGAGCGCAGCATAGGCGAGACGGTCATTGGCCACATACTTGCCACGCCCGGCTGCGCGCCAGCCTTCGCGATAGGCGTCGAACACGCGCCGCGTGGCCTGATATCCGGTAAGGAAGGTCGCCTGGATGAAGCCGCGCTCGCCCACCTGCCGGGCTCCGCCAGAGCTGGTGGTGGACACCCATACCGGCGGATGCGGATCCTGCCACTGGCGCGGCCAAATGTTTATATTGCGATGATGGAAGAAGCGGCCTTCATGGCTGAACGGCCCGTCATGGTTCGTCCAGGCTTTTACGATCAGGTCGAGTGCTTCCAGAAAGCGCTCGTTCATCCGCACCGGATTGCTGTTGGCCGGCGAAATCTCATATGGCACGCCGCGCACGAAACCCGCTTCCACGCGGCCTCGCGACAGCACATCCACCATCGCCATTTCCTCAGCCACACGAATGGGCTGGCGGCGATTGGCAATCGGATTGCCCAGTATCAAAAGCCGCGCCTTGGTCGTCAGACGCGCCAGTGCAGCCAAAACCAGCGGTGCGGCCGGATCCACACAGGTCGCCGTCTGATGGTGCTCGTTGAGCATGATGTCCATGCCCTCTTCCTCCGCAATCTGCCATTCCTTCAGATAGCGATCCCACAATTCGGCGCCCTTGCGCGGATCGTAGTGCTTGTTGGGAAGGCTGACGCGGATGGAGGGATAGCTGTCCTGCGGCGGCAGATAAGGATAGGCGGTTTCACTGAAGTGCCAGGCTTGCATGGGGTTTCTCCTGGAATTGTTTGATCGAAAGAGGCCGCTCAGGCGGCGAGAAATGCATTGACCGCGTCGGCGAAAGCCTGCGGCTGCTCCAGTTGCGGCGCATGGCCGGCCTCGGGGATGGTCTCGATACGGGAACCGCCTACCAGCGCCGAATAGGCAGCCAGGTAATTGGCACTGACTAGGCCATCGCTCGCACCGCGCAGGAAAAGAACCGGGTTGGTAATCCGCTGCAGCCGGTGCTTCAACTTCGGATTGTGCATGTAGGGCTCCCAGACGAAGAGCGCGAGGGATTCCCGGTTTCGCACCATGGTTGCCAGCGCCTCATCCGGCATCTTCGAAAAGTCAGAAACGAACTTCGATGGATCATGGAACATGATCTTCGGCACTTCTGCCGGTGGCATGACAAAGATATCGGGAATATCCAGCTGATCTGCAGGGCCGGTCTTGATGCCGACGGGAGCGACGAAAGTGATCTTGCCGAAACGTTCGGGCGTCTTCGTCGCCATTTCCGCCGCTATCCAGCCGCCGATGGAACAGCCGATCAGGTCGGTCTTTGCGATGCCGAGCCTGTCCATGAGTTCCAGATAGATGTGAGCGATATCGTCAACGCTATCCATCCAGTCCGACAGGCCCGAACCACCGAAACCCGGATGCGACGGGCAAATTAAACGACGTCCTTTGACGATCAGGCCCAGATAGGCATCATCCGCCTTGAATCCGCCACCTGGGTGAAGAAACAGCAGCGGCGCCCCCTCTCCCGCCTCATGCACTTCAATAGGACATCCTGCGATCGTGATCTCGCTACGCTTCACCGGCATTCCTCCCGCACGGTCTATGGTTGTGCACCTCTAAGGGCACGTTGAGGGTCAGGTTAGACCCGGGCGCTGCGTGATATGAAGCGATTTGACTATGCGGAAAAAAATTACACATATATAAAATTTTTCGATTCTGGATCAGCGCCCGCTGGCTACCCGGCCGGCAGGGACAGACATCGTCAAGCGCGGATAATTGCCATGCAGATCGCCCAACCGGAACAGAAACTCGTCAAGTCTGCAGCCAGGGTGTTCGAGATTCTGGAACTGTTCGACCACCGCCGCCAGCCACTGCGGTTGAAGCAGGTAGCCGCAGCGCTTGTCCATCCCACATCCAGTACCGCCGCATTGCTGAAGACCATGGCCTCGCAAGGCTATCTGCGCTTCGACAATCGCAGCCACACCTATATGCCGACTGCCCGGCTGGCCAAGCTGGCCAGCTGGGTGCCCTTCGAAGGCTTCGAACAGGGCATCGTCATGGATATGCTGCGCTATCTCCAGAGCGAGACGGGCGAACTGGCGGTGCTGGCCGCGGAGAACGGCATCCATCTGGAATACGAGCAAACCCTCAGCGCCCGCGAAGGCATACAACTCACGATAGCCCCGGGAACCCGCCGCCTTCTGGTCCAGACCGGTACGGGATGGCTGTTCCTGAACCTGCAACCCCGCGAACACGCGCTTGCCATTTACCACCAGACAGTCGAGGCCGGCGAACTTGATCCCTGCAGATTCACAGAGACTGATTTCGCCAGCCGCCTCGACGATCACGCCGGCAGGACTTTGTCCTATGTGCGCGCCCGTGACCTTGTCATGCCGACAGCGCATTGGGGAGGGGCCATGCTCTCGGCGCTGATACCCGTTCCGGCCGGCAACAGGCCGCTAGCGCTAGGGATTGGCGGGCCGGCCGAGCGGCTGGAAGCGCACATGCAAAGAAACGAGAACCTGATGCTCAAAGCCATCGATACGATCCGTACCGCCATAGGAACGGACAGCTATTCCCGAATGGGTGAATACACCTGAAAGTAAACCTTTCGTTTTCACATCAAGCGGCGGCTATTCAGGCGCGATCAGTTTCGGCAGGATCAGCACAATCGAGGGCACGGCGATCAACAGCCCAACGCGAACGAAATCCGATATCAGGAAGGGGATAACTCCCTTGAAGGTTTCGATCATCGGCACATCCTTTGCCATCGAGTTGATGACAAAGACGTTGAGACCAACCGGTGGTGTTATCAGGCCCATCTCGACGACGATGAGAGTAATAATGCCGAACCATACCTTGAGATCCTCGCCCTGCAGGACAGGCTTCTTCGTCATGAAAAGAAAGCCGTCATGGGCGTGAATCAGCAGCGG
>JAPOIA010000103.1 GCA_029979185.1 Alphaproteobacteria bacterium
GCAAGATCCAAAGACGGAAAAGCCGCAATCAACACAGTTCTTTGCGGCGTCACACAATGCCATCGGCAAATCGACTTCCGACGGCTCGGGCGCTGCGCCGGCATCGCGCGGAGATCAGAACGCAACGACGATCCTCGGCAGTTCGCCACTTGACCGGAGATTGAACTACGACTCTTTCCTTGTTGGCGCGTCCAATCAACTTGCGCATGCAGCAGCTCAGCGAGTCGCCTCAGAGTCGCGCGAAAACGGATTGCCGTTCAATCCTCTGTATATCCATGCAGGTGTTGGCCTCGGCAAAACGCATCTTCTGCAAGCAACCGCGCAACGGTGTCTGGAACTGCAGCGCAAGGTCATCTACCTGACCGCCGAAAAGTTCATGTATGGTTTCGTATCCGCCTTGAAGGCACAATCAGCTATTACCTACAAGGAATGGCTGCGCACCATTGATGTCCTGATCATCGACGATCTGCAATTCCTGCAGGGGAAGATGCTCCAGCATGAATTCGGACATACGCTGAACAGCCTCATCGATGCCGGCCGCCAGATCATCATTGCCGCGGACCGGCCACCGTCCGACCTGGAGGACATAGACGAGCGGGTTCGCTCGCGCCTGTCCGGCGGGTTATGCCTCGAGATCAAGACTTTCGATGACGAACTGCGCCTCAAGGTTGTTCAGGCACGTGTCGCGGTAGCCCAGAAGCTGCATCCTTCGATCGACATCCCGCCCGCCGTCATGGCTTATATTGCCAGCGCAGTGCGAACCAACGGGCGCGATCTCGAAGGCGCAGTGAACCGTCTGATTGCACACGCCACACTAACCCATACCAAACTGACCGTGAAGGGCGCTGAAGCGGCTATCCAGGACCTGATCCGCATGCGCGAACCAAAGCGCGTGAAGGTGGAAGATTTTTTGAAACTTGTCTCAAGTCACTACAATGTTTCGCGTCAGGACATTCTTTCCTCCCGTCGCACGGCGATTGTCGTCAAGCCCCGGCAGGTTGCGATGTATCTGGCAAAGACGCTTACGTTGCGTTCCTTGCCGGAGATCGGACGCCGGTTTGGCGGTCGCGATCACACAACCGTCCTGCATGCGGTACGAAAGATCGAAGCGCTGACAGACAAGGATTCCACTTTGCGCGAAGAGATCGATCTGCTCAAGCGCATGCTGACAGAACAATAGCAGCCATTCATCAGATACAAGTGGGCGGAAGCTGAAACGCTTCGCCCGCAGTGTGTCTTTTACATGCTACTTGAATACCGCGGCCAGTTTTTCCAGCGCGGTGTCAAGCGTTTCATCCTTCTTGGCGAAACAGAATCGCACGATATTCCGGACATGGTTTTCGGCATAGAAGGCCGACACAGGAATAGCTGCCACTCCGTGTTCGCGAACCAGCCGCTGGCAGAACTCCTGATCGTCGCTCTCACCCAGCGGCGCGATATCCACGGTCACGAAATATGTTCCCTGACTTGGAATGACGCTGAATCCCAATTTTGTCATGCCGTCGCAAAGCCGGTCCCGGCTGCGCGCGTAGTTCGCTCGCATGTCATCAAAATAGCTTGCATTCTTACCCAACCCGAACGCCACGGCACTCTGCAGATTGGGCGCGGTGGTAAACGTAGTGAACTGATGTGCCTTGGCAAGGACGCGCATGATGCCGGGCGCCGCTATCACCAGTCCAACCTTCCATCCTGTCAGCGAAAATATCTTTCCCGCCGAACTGATCTTGATCGTGCGCTCGCGCATCCCGGGCAGCGCTATCAGCGACGTATGGCGCAGGTTATTGAAAGTGAGATGCTCCCAGACTTCATCGCAAATTGCGATCGCATCGTAGGCACAGCAGAATTCCGCCAGCAACTCCAGCTGCTCCTGCGGATAGACGACACCGCAGGGATTGTGCGGATTGTTGAAAACAACAGCCTTCGTTTTTGGCGAGAACACCGCCTCCAGATCCTCACGCGAAAAATGCCAGTGCGGCGGTTGCAAAGTCACGAATTTCGGAACGCCGCCTGCGCGCTGCACCAGAGGCAAATAGGCATCGTACATCGGCTGGAAGAGGACAACTTCGTCACCCGGTTCAATCACCGCAAGCATGGCGTCCGCCAGCGCTTCGGTGGCGCCGGATGTGACCATGACCTCGGAGTCAGGATCCAGATCCAGCCCCTGGAACCGTTTGTAATGTTCGGCGATTGCCTTGCGCAGGACGGGCAGCCCCATCATGGGCGGATACTGGTTCCAGCCGTTCAGGACTTCGTCCGCCGCGACCTGCCGCACGTCCAGAGGGCCCGGATCATCAGGGAATCCCTGTCCGAGATTGGTCGCACCCAGATCCCTTGCGAGAACGGACATGACGTCGAAGATCGTGGTCGGCAACTGGGAGAAAAGATGATTCATGGCGGATGCAGTCGACTGAGGGATTATCGGGAAATCGGGATCATCACAGTAGCGGGTCCTGATGCAGCGGCAAGTCCCGTCAGGGTACTTTCCGCGCGATTTCTCGGGCAAGATGGCGGATCAGGGAAGGTGTCGACGGACCCGCGCAAACGGTCAACCTGTCCGGGATTAAGATCCGGCGGGCTGGCGGATAGAGTTTCCGCAAGGCCGGATGCAGGAGTTTGGCCTGTCCCTGATCGGACGGATCGACTGCCGCGCTCTCCACGACCAGAAAGTCCGGACGATAACGCGCGATTTCTTCCAGCGAAGCAATGGCGGATACTCCCAGACGCAATCGGGGGGACAGATCGCTCAATCCTGCCAGATGCAAAAGTTCCATCGTTATTCCGGCCTGCATCACATAGCCGCGCCGCTGTATGAGCAGAAAGGTCGCAGACGAAGATCGGCGGCCCGCCAGCTGCTGCAACGCTGCGCGCGCGGTCCTGATCTCCGAAACAAGTTTATCGCCGCGGTGCGGCTGCCCAAGTCTTGCAGCAACCACCTTTATCTGGGCAAACCCGGCGCGGATATCCGGCCACGGCTTCAGTTCGAGATAGGGAATTCGCCTCCGCCGGAGAATTTGTCGCACGAATGGTTTGTCGTAGGAACCTAAAAGCACTATATCGGTGCGCAAACGAATTATTTCTTCCGCGCCGCCACGCACTAGCGGATACCTTTGCGCTTTCTTCGCCAGAAACGAGACTTGCGGCTGGTGCGCCAGTGGTCCAAGACTGGAAATCCGGGCAGGGTCGCCGAGCGCCAGCAGCATCTGGTCAGCACAAAGGTTCAGAGAAACGATACGTTCTGGAGCGCCAGCAGTTGCTGCTGACGCCGCCATCAGAAAAAAGAGGCCGGTAGCAGACGTCAGATAGAATGACCGGCTGAGCCGGCGGAAATGAACCATGGCATTGTCCCCTCCTGTCCACATACAGGCCCGCAACCGCATTTGCCAGACGTGCGGCAACAGTCTAGTGTTGAAGAGATGTTGGTGCCCTGATCAAGAAACAGGGTGAAACGGGAATGCGGTGGACGAAGCAATGCGCTTCGCTATTCCGCAGCTGCCCCCGCAACTGTAAGCGGTTAGCAGACTTCCACTGACGCCACTGGCAATAGCTTGCCGGGAAGGCCGAAGTTCTGCAGCGATCCGCGAGCCAGGAGACCGGCCAACATCGCGTAACTGTTTATTCTTGCCGTCGGTGGGACGGGGAAAGGTTATCGATGTTCAGCACCCCCTTTCGGGACAGCAGAGTCATTGCTGCCAATCGCAATATCATTGCTGCAGTCGTTCTTGCATGCCCTGCCGGGTTGGGCGCTGCGCCAGCGCTGGCCCAGGGGCGCGCCGGCGGGGTGGAAGAACTGCCAATCCTCGTAGTAACCCCTTTTCGCGGACCTGCGGGTCTCGATCGCTCCGGAAGCGCCATCACGGTGGTCGACCGTCAGCAGATCGAGGCCTGGGGAACGAAAAGCCTCGCTGATGTGCTGCGCGGAACGCCGGGCCTCGATATCACCGAAAACGGCGGACCCGGATCGCTGTCGAATGTCACCCTTCGCGGTTCCAACCCCGGCCAGACGCTTATTCTGATCGATGGCATACGGGCGGGCGATTCCTCCAATATCGATGGTTCGTTCGATTTCGCGACCCTTTCGGCCCAGGACGTCGAGCGCATCGAAGTGCTCCGTGGACCGCAGTCGGCCCTGTATGGTTCCGATGCCATGGGCGGCGTCGTCAACATCATCACCCGCAAGGGCGCAGCGAAGCCGCAGACCATACTGACGTTGGAGGGCGGCAGTTTCGGCACAATATCTTCATCGCTCTCGACGCGCGGATCGACGGAAAAGCTGTCCTATGCGTTCTCAATACAGGGCCTGCACACGGACGGCTTTTCCCGCTACGGCTATCGCATCGGCAGGATCACCTCCCAGTTCGCCAATCGTCTGGAGCGGGACAAAACCGACAAGGCCGGCGCAAGCGGACGCATTGCCTATACGCTGACGCCGGGCACCGAGGTAGAAGTCGGATTTCGTACCTACTCAAGCGCATTCCGGTTCGACAATCCAGGAGCATTTTTTCTGGCTTCCAAGGATACTCGACTGAACAAGGGACACCAGAATGTTTCGCTTGGCTTTGTCCGGGCGAGCCATGTCATGCTGGATGGCAAACTGCAAAACTCGCTGAAGTTGTCTGCATCGCAGACCAATCGCTTCAACCGGCTGGAGCAATCCTGTTTCGATGCAGTGTTCAATTCCTTTGATTGCGAAGTCCGCTTCAAATCGCAACGCATGGCGGTTGAGTATCAGGGCGACCTGAAACTTGGTCGCTTTGGCACATTCATATTCGGCGCCAGAAGCGAACGCGAGCAGGCATCTGGCAGCGAAAAATGGATCGTCCCCCTTTCTCCCGTAATGCCTACCTTCAAGGGGAATCAGACAACCAATTCAATCTTTGCCCTTCATCGTATGGATTTTGGAAGGCTTGGCTTGTCTCTAGGTGGCCGCGTGGACACGGTTGAAGGCAAGGAACCCTTTCCAACGTGGCGCGCGACGGTGACCTATTCGATTGCTGAAACCGGAACCAAACTGCGAGTGAGCGCCGGAACCGGGGCAAAAGCTCCGACACTGTTTCAGCGGTTCAGCATCTACGGTACGCCGGGCCTTCAGGCAGAAGAAAATCTGAGTATTGAAGCAGGCGTCGATCAGAAATTTTGGAATGGTCGCGGCACCGTTTCCCTGACTGCCTTCGGTTATTACAATGTTGGGAGGGCCAACATAAAGGGTGTCGAGGCTTCTGCTGCCATCGTCGTCGTGCCCGAAACCTGGCGCTTGAGAGCTGCATATACATATCTACACGCGGTCGACTCTGTCACGAGCCTGCAACTTCTGCGGCGGCCGAAGCACAAGGGCTTTGTATCGCTGGTCTATTCCGGCATACCGAAGATCCAGATCGAAGGACGGGTAACCTTCATCGGATCGCGAATCGACATCGCCAACGATTTCCCCTATGCGCGCGTGCGCATGGCGCCCTTTGCGAAACTCGACGGCCGTATCAGCTACAAGGTTTCCGAAAAGGTGTCCGTGTTTGCACGGATCGAAAATGCGACCAACGCCCGCTATCAGGAAATCCGCGACTATGGCGTTGCCGGGCGATCCTTATATGCCGGAGCAAGAATCGTCTGGTGAAGGCAACATTCATCGAACGACACAAGGGTAAGCACATGAGGCAGTTGTGAATCGTCCATGAGCAAGCGCCTGAAGATTGAACCACTCGTACCGATGCTGGGACTGGCGACTCTCCTGCTAGCCGGCGCGTCGCTGCTTGCCGGTCCGGTATACCTCACGCCGTCCGAGATCGTTAACGGCCTTGGCGGAAGCGACCCTTCTCTTGCTATCATCGTGCGGGATCTTCGGCTTCCACGCCTGGTGCTATCGATTGGTGTAGGTGGCATCCTTGGACTTTGCGGCGCAGCCGCACAATCGTTGACGCGCAATCCCCTGGCGGAACCGGCCGTATTCGGGACCCCTCAGGCGGCAGCCTTCGGGGCTGTTGCCGTTCTGTATTCAGGGTCTGCATCGGCAGTATCCCTCTTGCTTCCCGTCGCGGCGATCAGCGCCGCGCTTGTATCGCTCGCCGCAATTTTCTGGCTGCTGCGCACGAATTCGAATATCGTTTCGCTGCTTCTGGTCGGCTTGGGGATCGGTAGTCTGGCAGGCGCGGCAACGTCGCTGGTCATCAGCTTTTCCAGCAATCCCTACGCAATCATGGAAATTGTGTTCTGGCTGATGGGATCATTCGAAGACCGATCCTTCCAGCACGTTCTGCTAGCCTATCCCTTTTTCATCATATGCGCATTGCTCTTGTTTCCCTGCGGCCGCGGTTACCAGGCACTGACGCTTGGTGAGGATGTCGCCTGGTCACTAGGCGTCAATGTCAGGCGACTCGCGCTGGTTACTGTTCTGGGAATTGCAATGGGTGTCGGCGCAGGCGTAGCCGTCTGCGGAGCAATCGGCTTCGTGGGGCTGGTTGCCCCACATCTTGTTCGCCCGTTCTGCAATGGAGAGCCGGCCCGCCTGCTTCTGCCGTCCATGCTTGCCGGGGCAATTCTGACAACCATGGCAGACATCGCCGTTCGCCTTTTGCCCGCAACAAGCGAGGTGCGTGTCGGCGTGCTGACCGCCTTTATCGGCGTTCCCTTCTTTATCTATCTTGTAAAGAACAACGACGGGTTCTCCGGGACGCGCAGCCAATGAAAGAAGCAGCCATAGTGCAGCCCGGATCTGGACATGACCTCTTGTCCTGCCGCGACCTGTCTGTACGGATCGACGGGCAGGATATTCTGCAACGTTGTTGCCTTTCTGTCGGGAACGGGGAACTGATTGCCCTCATCGGCCCCAACGGAGCTGGCAAGACCACACTGCTTCGTTGCGTGGCGGGCGCTATGGACTATTCCGGTTCACTATCGTGCAGCGGAAAAGACATCCGTGCTGTCTCGCCCGGCGACAGGGCAGCGCTGATTGGCTACCTGCCGCAGAACGGCCAGATTCATTGGCCGATGAGGGTTCGCGACGTCGTTGCCCTTGGCCGCCTGCCGTTTGGCAAGCACGCCCAGCCGCGCAATTTGGGCAAAGACGATCCGGTGACGCGTATCATGCGCGATTGCGGTGTCGATCACCTGTCCAGGCGTATTGCCAATACATTATCCGGAGGTGAGCGCGCCCGCGTACTGCTGGCGCGCGCCATGGCGACACAAGCCAGCGTGTTGCTGGCCGACGAACCGCTGGCGTCCCTTGATCCACGACACCAGCTTTCGACCATGGAAGCCTTACGCCATTATGCGAGCACAGGCAGGAGCGTGGTTGCCGTATTGCACGATATCGGCATGGCCATTCGATTTGCCGACCGTGTTGTGGTGATGCAAAATGGGCGAATCGCCGGTACGGGTTCCGGAAAGGACCTGCTGCAGTGTGGTCTGCTGGAAGACGTGTTCCGAGTTCGCCTCGAGCCTTTTTTCGACGAAAACGGAAGGCTGGCGTCACTGGCACTCGGGAACAGGTCATAGCGAGAGTGCGCAGACAATGTCCTTTGACACAAGGATCACAACGGACGTCAACATTCAGGATGGGCGACAATCCGAGACTGCGGCCGCGGTCGCTCAGGGCACGCGCCGCCTGCTCCGCTCCATTGGCGTGGCGACAGTGTGCGAATTGGTTCTGGGGAATGGCCGGCGCGCCGACATTGCCGGTCTCACGGTCAATGGAACGATTCATATCGTCGAGATTAAATCCAGCCTACAAGATTTCCGCGCCGACAACAAATGGCCGGAATATGCGGACTATTGCGACCACTTCTACTTCGCTGCGCCGCCGGATCTGGACCCGGACATCTTTCCCCGGGGACCGGGCTTTATCGTTGCGGACCATTACGGAGGAGAAATCTTGCGGCCCGCGCCCTTTCAAAAGATGCTACCGGCAAGGCGGCGCATCACGATGCTGGCCTTTGCCCAGCAGGCCGCGAACAGGCTCCATAGCCTGCAGGATCCCGGCATCTGATTTCACAAACTAGCGTCTCAGCGCGGGGCGCGCTTTGCCAGAATCCGCTGCAACGTCCTGCGATGCATATTGAGGCGGCGGGCCGTCTCCGAAACGTTGCGGCCACAAAGTTCGTAAATGCGTTGAATGTGCTCCCAACGTACGCGGTCGGCGGACATCGGGTTTTCCGGCAGCATCGCCTTGTCGTGCTGGGCGGCTACCAGCGCATTGTAAATCTCGTCGGCGTCGGCCGGCTTGGCAAGATAATCGAACGCGCCGAGCTTAACGGCGGTAACGGCCGTTGCGATATTGCCATATCCGGTCAGAATGATGCCACGGGCATCTGGACGGCGCTCCTTGAGTTCCGAGATGACATCAAGCCCGTTGCCATCAGCAAGGCGAAGGTCAATGACAGCGAAAGCCGGCGGCGATACCCTTATGGCAGCCAAGCCTTCAGCGACGGACTCCGCGGCAGTGACCTTGAAATTGCGTGCTTCCATCGCTCGCGTCAGGCGCGACAGAAATGGCTTGTCATCATCGACGATTAGAAGGGACATATCTTCCTGGTCGATGCCGTTGCTCTCGTCTGATGCCATGGCCTCCGTTCCCATTCAGATTGCGAGATTTATATCAGGGCCGGTGCGGTGTCCAATATATTGCGGTCAAACTGCGCCCGGTTGCGCGTTTTCTACAGATTCCGGTGCATCCACGGCGCCGATAGCACCTGCAGCATATTCGACATCGGCCCGCTGCCATTCGATGATGATACGCGCGCCTGTGTCCGGCGGATTGGCGTTGTGCATGGTCATACGTGCGCCTGAACGCTCCAGCAGGGTCTTGGCCACAAACAGACCAAGGCCCAGTCCCGGCGCCTGCTCCGTCTTTGCCCGGCGATTGGAGCGTGTCGTGACGTAGGGTTCTCCAAGCCGGCTAAGCACGTCGGCGGCAAACCCTGGACCGTCGTCGCTAATTTCGATCTTTACCTGTTCAGCATCCCAATAGGCAATTATTCGGACCTCTGTGCGGGCAAAATCGACCGCGTTTTCAATGAGGTTCCCAAGGCCGTAGATGATGCCCGGATTGCGCCTGCAGATCGGCTCGGCATCAACCCCGGTTCGCGTGATA
>JAPOIA010000104.1 GCA_029979185.1 Alphaproteobacteria bacterium
TCATACACCACATCTCCGGCTCTGCGCTGCGCTTGGCCGGGGATGTGGACAGACGTCGAAGGTGCGGACGGCTGTTTGAATTTCCAGACGCGCGCTGTCATCTCGGAAAATCGCCAAGCGATTCCTCATCCTGAGCCTGTCGAAGGAAGGGACCTTTCGATATGGAGAAAGATCCCGGATCGCCTTTGGCGTCCGCGATGACGGAAGGCGGATAGCGATCCCGTCCCTTGATTCGCGGGCTGCGCCCGCTACTCGGGATGAGGTCGCGCTACGCGCGCCCCGGGATGACAAGGAAGCGCTTCACTCCCATCCGGTTGACACACGTCAATCCGCTTCCACTATGGCGCTGCTAATCATTGAGAATGCAAATCCGGGAGATCGCAATGTCCGCTTCGCAACCGAAAATCCTAACCGTTCCGCGTTTCCCGAAATGCCGGCATCTCCGCCGCCTTTTCTCGCTGGCTTTTCTGCTTGCAGCGATCTCTGCCATATCAGCGCCGCCTGCTTCCGCACAGGAGCTCAACAAGGGCTGGTGGGTTGTGGTCGGCGCTTTCCCGACGGACCCGCCGCAGCGCCAGCGGGCCGATGTCATGCGGATGAATGCCTCCGCCCGGCGCTGCGGGGTCCGGCTCTTCAACGACTTTTCCGGCAAGTTCCGCGGCTTCAATCCCGGCGTCAATGTCTTCGTCATCGGCGCCTATGCCAGCCGCTCGCGCGCGCAGGCCATGCAGGCGGTCGCGCAGCCGTGCTTTCCCGGCGCCTATGTCAAATACGGCGAGCATCTGGGCGAGTGATTCAGGCGAGTGATTCAGGAGCGCTGGCGATGACGTTGAAGGCTATGCGGCTTGTGCCGTTTGCCGTTCTGTTTTGCGGGCTGGTTGTGCTGTCCGGTTGGCGCGATCCTGCCCATGCCTCGCGGCCGGTGCCGCGGCAGATTACCGGCTGCGTCAAGCAGGGGGCGTTGATCAGCGAAAGCGGCTATACCATTCGCGTCTTTCATAGCGGCACGCGCGCGCGCTTCGATCTGCGGTCCTACGAGGGCCGGCGTATCCGCTTCAACGGATACCTGCTGCCGGGCGACCGTTACTTTGTCAGCGACCCGCCCGCTGATCTTGGCGCGTGTGCCGCCAGCGGGTCGCAGTCCGGGCAGGATAAAAACGTCGTCAAGGTTCCCTGCCGCAACATGGGCGACGGACGCACCCTCATCGATGCCGGCTATCTGCCAGGCTGGTACAATCACAACCGCGACGGCTACGAAATCCTGAACGCCGCGCCTGCCAATGCGACGGGAGGCTGGGCCAACCGCATCTGCACGATCAGGATCATGCCGCGCGGATAAGCTCGGTTCGCGGGCCCGTGTCTCACGGGACGGACCGGAAGCTGCGATCATTCGCCATCCCGCGCCATCCGCGCACCGGCCTGTCCCGAATGCCATTGCCGGTGCAAGATTGATAAAAGAACCAACGAAACGCCGGGGCCGTCCATGTCCGAGAAAAGAAACTTTCCGCTTAATGCCTGGTATGTCGTGGCCTGGAGTCATGAGGTGGGCGCGCGCAAGCCGCTGGCGCGCACGCTCTGCAACATCCCGATGGCCCTGTGGCGCAAGCCCGATGACAGCGTGGCGGCAGTGGATGATGCCTGCTGGCACCGCCTTGCGCCGCTCTCCATGGGCGCGCTGGAGGATGGGCAAATTGTCTGTCCCTATCACGGGTTGAAGTTTGACAGCACCGGAGCGTGCACGCGAATGCCCTCGCAGGAGACGATCGGTCCGAATGTGAAGGTGCGTGCCTATCCGGTACTCGAGCAGCATCGCTTCGTGCTCGTCTGGCCGGGCGATCCGGACAAGGCCGATCCGGCGCTCGCCCCCGACCTGCACTGGAACGACGATCCTGAATGGGAAGGCGACGGCAAGACCATGTTCGCCAAATGCGATTATCGACTGTTCATCGACAACCTGATGGACCTGACCCACGAGACATTCGTGCACGCCACCAGCATCGGCCATCAGTCGGTGGCCGAAACGCCGCTGGAAACCTCGCATGAGGGTAATCGCGTGCGCGTCCAGCGCATCATGGAAGATGTCGATGCGCCGCCGTTCTGGCGCGCCCAGCTTGGCAAGCCCGGCAAGGTCGATCGCTGGCAGATCATCGATTTCGAAGCGCCGTGCACCATCGTGCTGGATGTTGGCGTTGCGCTCACCGGTACGGGCGCCATCCCCAAGGACGGCGGCAAGCCGGACCGTTCGCAGGGCGTCAATGGCCGCGTGCTTAACACCATCACGCCGGAGACCGACACGACCTGCATGTATTTCTGGTCGCTGATGCGCAACTACAAAATGCGCGACCAGAGCCTGACGACGTTGCTGCGCGAAGCCAATGCCACCATCTTTGTCGAGGATCAGATCGTGCTGGAAGCGCAGCAGGCGATGATTTCCCGGCGGCCCGACCTGAAACTGCGCAACCTGAATATCGATGCCGGCTCCATGCGCGCCCGGCATATCATCGACCGGATGATCGCGGCGGAAGGACAGGCGGGATAGGTCTGTCTATCACGATTGCGTGAGATGACCGCTTGCCCGCCCGGCAACCTACAAAGGCTGCTTTTTCAGCCTAATTCTTCCCTGACGATGTTGTCGTCAGGGGAGCATGCCATGCGAATGATGCGCAAAATTCCGGTCAATCCCGCGCGCCGGGGATTGCTGGGCAGCGCCGCTGCAACGATCGGCGTTGCGGCAATGGCGCCGGCGCTTCAACTGCCGGCCTTCGCTGCAGATGCCGGCCTTGGTCCGGCCGCAGATTTTACCGGGCGCGCGCAGGGCTTCCTCGCGCTTCTGTCTCCGGGTCAGATCAAAACCGCGTCCTTTCCCTGGAACGGCAGGGTGTGGCGAGACTGGAACTATTTCGGCGGCGGCGGGCTGATCAAGCCGGGCCTGCGTCTGGAGCAGATGAGCGGTGCCCAGCAGACTGCCGCCTGGGATTTGCTGTCGGCGGTCTTCTCTGAAGACGGGATCAGGAAAACACGGAATGTCATGCTGCTGCAGGACGTTCTGGCGGCAAAAGGCGACAGTCCCTCCTTGCGTTCGTCGAAGCGCTTTTCCTTCGCATTCTTTGGAACGCCCGGCCCGACAGCCATCTGGGGCTTTAGGCACGAAGGCCACCATCTGTCGCAGTCCATCACCGTGCGCGACAACCGGATCGTCTCGGTAACGCCTTCCTCATTCTCGTCCAATCCGAACCGCATCGGTTCCGGCGCTCACAAGGGCCTTGTGACCCTGCATGCGGAAACCCAGGTTGCGCGGAAACTGTTCGGCGATCTTGATGCAAGGCAGGTGTTGACAGCCCGCCGCTCGGCCCGTCCGATGACGAATATCCTGTCGTGGTCCGGCTCCGAGCGGGACAATGCGAAAAAGACCAGCATCGCAATGGCGCATCTGAAGAGCGCCCAGCGCGAGCTTTTGTGGAAACTGATCGGCGCCTATGCGCAGGACCATCTCAAACCGGCGCTGTCGGCAGGACAGAAAGGCCGTCTTGCGATGGGCGATCCAGAGGCCATTCACTTTGCCTGGTATGGCCCCAATATGCCCGAGCGTGCTTTCGGCTATCGCGTGGTAGGTGACAATTTCGTTATTGAATTCGGCTCGGTAGATCCCGACGCCCTTCACCTGCACACAATCTATCACGATCTGGGCAACGTGCTCGGGCGTTCGGCCTAAAGCTATTCGATACCGAACACCTTCGCGGCATTGCTCCAGCACACCGCTTCCCGCGTAGTGTCGGAAACGTCGGCATTGTCCATGAAGTCGCTGGCAGCTTCCGGCTCCTCGAACGGATAGTCGGCAGCATACATGACAGAACTTTCGCCCAGCGCCGAAAGCGCGCATTCCAGCGGCGGCAGATCGCACATGCCGGAGATTGTCACCTTCAGGTTCCGCCGGGCATAGAAGGACGGTGGTTCCTTGCGGCTGGTCGGCGACGCGTTGAAGGCGGCGCGCGAGTCGAAACGCCAAAGCTGGTACGGTATAGTCTCGCCCATGTGGCCAAGGACCAGCGTTGCGCCGGGATGACGTTCGAACGTCCCGTTGAAGATCATCCGCAGGGCGTGTGTGCCGGTCTCCACCGTCCATTCCCAGGCCGGCCGCCGCAATTGCAGCTGGCCTTCCAGCGCATGATAGGTACGGAACGGATCGGCGGGATGCAGATAGATCGGCGCATTCAGTTCAGCCGCGCGCTCCCAGAAGACCGAATACATGTCCTCGTCGAGATAGTGGCCGTGCGTCTGGCCGTTTAACAGCGCACCACAGAAGCCGAGGTCCTTGACGCAGCGTTCCAGTTCGTCGGCGGCGCCTTTCGGATCCTGCATCGCCAGATGCGCAAAGCCGCGATAGCGCTTGGGATGTTCGGTCATCCGCTTCGCCAGGTAGTCGTTGGATTCGGCCGCCCGCCGTGTCGCAACGGCGGTGTCAGGCTCGCATTGCACGCCGGGACCAGCCAGCGACAGGACGGCAATCTCGATACCCGTATCGTCCATGGATTTCAGCCGTTCCTCGCCGAAGTCCAGCAAGCGGCGCTGGATGGTTTCGATCGCTTTCGGCGGCAGGCCGGCCACGCTGGGAGCCCAGTAGTCGAGATAGTCCGGCGGCAGATAGTGTTCTTCGAGGGCGATCTTCTTCGGGGAACCGGTCATCGTCTCGTCCTTGGGCTTTTTCGTTGATGGCCGGCATTCTGTGGCCCAAGGCGCCCGCTTTGACAAGGCTTCGCGGCCCGCCACGTGGGACAACGCTTGATCTGCTACCGTTTAGCATCGATTATGGCGGCAATCTTTTCGGGGAGGGCAAATGAAAGCGGCTCTGTTTTCCACCTGCAAGTATCATGGTCCATCGGTCGCCGGTGGCTGGCCGGTTACAGGGCGGGTATATTCCCATGAGGCGGCGCTGGAGAGCTTCCAGTCCTCGCTCGAACAGTTCCGTCTCGCCGACGAACTGGGCTTCGATTGGGTCTCGACCGCAGAGCACCATTTTGCACCGTTCTCTCTGACCCCCAATCCGATGATCATGGCAGGCGCCATCTCGCAGGTGGTCAAGCGCGCCAAGATTGCCCTGCTGGGCGCAGACATTCCCATTCTCAATCCGGTGCGGGTGGCGGAGGAGTTCGCCATGCTGGATATGATGACCAACGGACGCGTCGTGGCCGGCATGCTGCGCGGCACGCCGAATGAATACGTCACCTACAACATCAACCCGGCCGAAAGCCGCGGCCGCTTTGAAGAAGCGATGGCGCTGATCAAGAAGTGTTGGACCGAAACGGAGCCCTTCGGCTGGCAGGGTCGCTATTATCAATATCGTACGGTCTCCATCTGGCCGCGCGTGGTCCAGAAACCGCATCCAAAAATCTACATGTCGGGATCGAGCCCGGAGTCGGGTGAGTTCGCAGCCCGTAACAAGGTTTCGTTGGGCTTTGCGGTTACAAACGTTCCGCTCGCGAAGAAGGCGGCCGATCACTTCCGCGAACAGGCTCGCGTCCACGGCTGGGAGCCGGAGCCGGACGACATTATCTACCGGGTAGGTATTCACGTTGGGGAAACCGACGATCAGGCGCTACATGACTATGAGGAAGCGCAGAAGGCAGCGCCCGGCATGCGGCTGACCATGGCCAACAGGTCTCTCGAACAGAGCATCGCCAACACTGGATATTACGGTCGCGACGCCGATGCCCAGCGCAACAGGCTGATGCCGCGCTCGCTGCAGGAACGGATCGATGTTGGTCAGATCTTGCTGGGCTCACCCGATACTGTGGTGAAGCAACTGGAGTATATCAAGCGTGAGCTGGATTGCGGTGTGGTGGACCTTACCGTCGCCCACCAGATGGGAGACAAGACCCTGCGCTCCATCGAGCTGATGGGGGAGAAGGTGCTCCCCCGCATCGCCAATTGGTAGGCTTGAGACGAGGAAGAAAGGGAACGAACATGGCTGACGCTGCCGTTGTTGATGCCGATACGCAGATCAACTTCACCCGCTCGACTGTCGATGCTGCTGGTACGCCGGTCGAGATCGCCGAGGCAGGCAGTGGACTCGCCGTGATCCTTGTCGCTGCGAGTACGGATCGCCTCGCGCATCTTCTCGCCGGGCAGTTTCGCATTTGCTGCTTCGAGCCGGGTGAAGAATTCGCCGCCCTTGCGCCGGCAATGAAGGCGCGGCGCATCGCGGCGCTCGCTGACGCACTCGGGCTGCAGCATTATTGCCTGTCTGTCGAAGGTGTGGATGCGCTTGCAGCGCTTCATCTTGGAGCAGACGTGCCAGAGAAACTGCTGCGCGCGGTCATGTTTTCACCTCAGGTATTCGACAGCGCGGGAGTTCTGAACGACCCGTCGCTTGCTGCGAAGCTGGAAGGGATTACCGCTCACAGCCTGGCCTTGTTCGGGACTGACAGCGGCGGCAACACGCAAGGTGACACATCACTCCACCGCGAGAAAATTCCCAATTGTCACCTGATGTATGTGTTCGATGCACTTGATCCCGCTCGTAGCCGGCCGGAAGCCGCCGCCGAGGTCATTGGCGATTTTCTGAAGCGCGGCGACGGATTTCTGGTCAGTGAACAGGACGGCCGGCTGTTTCCATGAGGCAGCTTTCAGCTGGCCTCCGCCTCGGCCATCTGCTGTTTCATCGAAACGAAGGCGCGGCCCCAGCAATGGCTCATGCCGTTGCCCATGGAGGCTGCCTTTTCGCCAAGTGGTTCAGGCAGGTGCTGGCGCGCAGCGGGAGCCCAAAGCTCGGCCCAGCGATCGAAATGCTCCTGGCCCATGTCGAGTTTCAAATGCGGCGGGAAGGGAGCAGCCTTGTAGCGGTCCGTACCCAGCAGCGCGCCGGACCAGAAATCGGACATGGTCGCGAGATGGCCATCCCAGTCCTTGACCACGGAATTGAAGATCGGACCCAGCAGGTCATCGGCGCGGGCGATGACATAGAATTCACGCACCAGCGTGCGAATAGCCTCTTCGGCAGCTTCATTCGGCAAAATATCTTCGGACATGACGAGGGTTTCCTCACAAGCAGGCTGCTTCAATCCCAAACAACCGGCAGGCTTCCGCACACTTGTGTGAAGCAAGCGCCCCGCTGCCGGAAAACTCTGCTGAGAATAACCGGCTCGCTCGGAGAAAAATCTGCGTTGCGTCAAGAAACCGGATCAATAGCTGCATGGTGTCCGGCGAAGTCGGCGATAAATGGCGGATCTTCGCCTGCCGCGAACACGGCTCGCGGCATTGTTCGCACCACGATTGTGCGATAGCCTCCCACCTGGCCGGATACCTCGCGCGGCAACGCCGCTCATATTGAAGGATAAATTGATGCGCCTAATTCCCCTGGCTCTTGCAGCAGCCGTTTTCTCGGTAGCCGCGATTGGAACTGTCGCGCTCGGCAGCGGCGAGGCATACGCTCAGGCTACCTGTCGAAACAAATGCAACAATCAGGAGCAGGCGTGCCTCAAACGCACCAACAACAAGAGCCAGTGTGGCCGCAAGGCTCAGGCCTGCATGGCGAAGTGCAAATAGGTGAAAGACCGTCACCGCCTGCGATAAGGCGAGGCGGATTGAACGAACAGGCTCTCCGGGCGGTGCGCCGTCCGGGGAGTGCATGGTGAAGCATATTGAAGCGGAGAAGCGCGAATGGTCATATATTCCGTCCCGGCAGGACCGGCAACATGTCAATGGGGCTATTTCGATGCAGCTTCTGCGCCCGTCCACACCGTCAAGGATGGCGATACGGTTACCATCGACACTGTCTCCGGCAATCCGCAATTTCTGCCGCCGCCTGGGAAATACAATGTTCCGCCGGAGCTGCTCGCCATTCACCGCGAGGTCCGGCAGGGACCCGGCCCGCATATTCTGACCGGTCCGGTTCTCGTTGAGGGGGCGCAGCCAGGCGATGTGCTGGAAGTACGTATAGACGCCGTCGAATGCACGACCGACTGGGGCTACAACGTTTTCCGGCCGCTGGCAGGAACCTTGCCCTACGATTTCGAAGAACCGCACCTCAGCATCATCGAGCTGGATCGCAACCGGCAGATGGCCCGCATGCCCTGGGGACTGGAACTGCCGCTGTCGCCGTTCTTCGGCATCATGGCCGTTGCGCCGCCGGCGGCCTGGGGCAGGGTGACCTCGATCATGCCGCGTGCCTTCGGCGGCAACCTCGACAACAAGCAGCTGGTCGCGGGAACGACACTATACCTGCCGGTGTTCGTGAACGGTGCGCTGTTCACCTGCGGCGACGGTCACGGCGCACAGGGCGACGGCGAGGTAAACGTTACCGCTATCGAAACCTCGTTGCGCGGAACCTTCACGTTCAACGTCCGCAAGGATCTGAAATTTACGTGGCCGCGCGCCGAAACGCCGACCCACTACATCACCATGGGCATGCACGAGGACCTGGACCAGTGCGCCATCATGGCCCTGCGCGACATGATTGTTCTGCTGGGAGAAAAGGGCGGCCTGTCGCGTGAGAACGCCTATACCCTGTGCAGCATCGCCGGCGACCTGCACGTGACCCAGACGGTCAACGGCTGCAAGGGTATCCACATGATGATGGCGAAGGAGTTGGTCGACCGGCTGTGAGCGCCACAGCTGGAAACCACCATCGGAACGCAGCGGAGCTTACTCCGCTGCGATCAGCGTCTCCGCGGCCTGGAGGTCGACGCTGACCAGCTGGCTGACGCCGCGCTCGGCCATGGTCACCCCGAACAGCCGGTCCATGCGCGCCATGGTGATCGGGTTGTGGGTAATGGTGACGAAACGCGTATCGGTCTTGGATACCATCTCGTCGAGGAGGTCGCACAGGCGCTCCACGTTGGCATCGTCGAGCGGGGCATCCACTTCGTCCAGCACGCAGATCGGTGACGGGTTGGTCAGGAACACCGCGAAAATCAGTGACATGGCCGTCAGTGCCTGTTCGCCGCCGGACATCAGGCTCATGGTCGAGAGCTTCTTGCCGGGCGGGCGAGCGAAGATTTCCAGCCCTGCTTCCAGCGGATCGTCCGATTCCACCAGTTGAAGCTCGGCTTCGCCGCCGCCGAACAGGGTTGT
>JAPOIA010000105.1:0-6167 GCA_029979185.1 Alphaproteobacteria bacterium
ATGGCGATCACCATCCTCACACGTTTGTCGGCACCCGAAAAACGCCATTCATCAAGACGTTCAATTATGACAAGCTGCGCAGAATTTCGAAGAAACAGACCTTCTTTCAAATCCGCAGTTCGATGAAGAGCCCGTTCACCAGAAAGATCATGGACATTCCATCGACGTTGCTGCCAACCCTGATCAGCGCCTATGTCGCAAAAAGCGACACCGACCTGTACCTGCCAGTCAACCTGAAACTCCACGCGCAATGCGGATCCTCGTTACCGATCTCAACAGGTGCAAGCATTCACGACATTGTGGCGAGCAGTGCCACCAAAATATCAGAGGCATGCGCCAAAGCGATTGACGCGGCCATTCCCGTTTACAAAGCGGTCGCTTTGAAACATTAGGACGCGTCAAAAAACTACAGGATCATGATCGGCTCATGCGTTCCATTCAGTTTGGCGGCGCAGGCGCTGCGGGACGCTATGCGCCCCAATCCTCTACCGGAATACGGCGGGCTTGCGCCCGCAGCCGCAAGGCGGCCGTAGGATTGACCGCAACGGGACTGTCGACCATCACCAGAAGCGGCAAATCGCTATGATGGTCGCTGTAGGCGGCTGCGACGGCAGTCAATCCGTTGTCAGCAAGCCACTCTCGAACCGCCCTGACTTTCATTTCGCCAAAGCAATTGTCGCCATGCAGCGCGCCGGTCAGCAGGTCCTTGTCTGTCCAGTGGGTCCGCGTGCAGATCATGTCGCGAGTGTCGATACCGAGCCGGGCAGCAATCTGGGGCACATAAACATCCAGACTGGCGGTCGCGAGCACGATACGCGCTCCGGCATCCCGGTGACTGTTCATCCGCTCCAGCGCGCCGGGCCGCAGGTAACCTGACATGACGGCTTCCGCGAATCGCTCGGCTGTTTTCTCAAGAGTGCCGCGCGGGAGGCCGCCGGCAACCGCCTTGAGAAAACAGGCCTTCAGCCAGCTGTTCGAGACGAGTCCGGCGCGGAACAGCGCGAAGCACACCGGAAGGTGCAGGCAACCGAACACGCGCCATGGACGTTCGCGCAATACCGCCGTGAGAAAACCAAGATAGGTATCCTTCCGGGTCAATGTCCCGTCCAGATCGAAGATCACTACGTCATGCACCCATACACACAAGCTGAAGACTGCCGCCGGCACAGTTCCGGCAAGCTACTGGCTTCAAAACCGTAGGCAGGATGGGTGTAGAAAAATTTAAACCTTCACCGGGCCTTGTCAGTCGAACAGGCTGGAGACGCTTTCTTCCTTGGCCGTCCGCGCGATGGCTTCGCCGATCAGCGGCGCGATCGAGATGACGCGGATATTCTTCGACACGCGCACGGCCGCGGTCGGCTCGATCGTATCGGTCAGCACCAGTTCCTTGATTGACGACGAAGAAATACGGGCGACGGCACCGCCAGACAGAACGCCATGGGTAATATACGCGTATACTTCTTTGGCGCCCTGCTTGATCAACGCATCGGCTGCATTGCAGAGCGTGCCGCCGGAATCGACAATATCGTCGACCAGGATGCAGCTCTTGCCCTCGACTTCGCCGATGATGTTCATCACCTCGGATTCGCCGGCCCGCTCGCGGCGCTTGTCGACGATGGCCAGCGGCGCATCAATACGCTTGGCCAGCGCCCGGGCGCGAACCACACCGCCAACGTCCGGCGAGACGACGCACGGCTCGGCCAGCGACAACCGCTCCTTGATGTCGCGCACCATGACAGGCGCGGCATAAAGGTTGTCCACGGGAATATCGAAGAAGCCCTGGATCTGCCCGGCATGCAGATCCACCGTCAGGACGCGGTCAGCGCCGGCGCGGGTGATCAGATTGGCCACCAGCTTGGCGGAGATCGGCGTACGCGGTCCCGGCTTCCGGTCCTGCCGGGCATATCCGAAATAGGGAATGACCGCAGTGATGCGCCGGGCCGAGGCGCGCCGTAGCGCGTCCGTCATGATCAGCAGTTCCATCAGGTGGTCGTTGGCGGGAAACGACGTCGACTGGATGATGAACGTATCCTTGCCGCGTACATTTTCCTGGATTTCGACGAAGACTTCCATGTCGGCGAAGCGCCGCACCTGCGCCTTGGTCAGGGGAATGCCGATATAGGCCGCTATTGCTTCGGTCAAGGCGCGATTGGAATTGCCTGCGAGAACCTTGATCGAGTCAGCCATGATACCCCCAAAACCTGTAACCGGTCCGCCCTCGCGATCACCGGCGCGATGCCGGCACATGTCCTGAACACCCGGGCTTTCTGACCATTCAGCATTCCCGGAGCCGTCCGGCTGCGATGCCTTTAGCAGCGTTCCCGCGAGGGAACAACATTTGCGCGACCAACTCGGCGGACATGGAAAATGAAATCCACCGCAAATGTCCCTGATGGGAAATTCGTATCTGCGAAGCTCATGCCTGCCATGCAGATCGCGCAGGCGGGCGCAAGGGGGCGCTCAAAGGAGCGGCGCGTAACCCAGCGCCGGAGTGGCGCGGTTACCCGTAGCGGCGCTGCCCTTCCCTGAGGCAGAGATAGCCTCCGGCGTATGGGTCAGATAGGCCGCGATATCGCGCGCCGAACGGCTGGCGATATTGGAGACATGCTGCTGCGTCACAAGGCTCCAGCCATCCTGGGCTACCGCCGGCAGGGTCAGGCTGTCCGTAAGGCGATGCCGGAATTTCTTCCGGGCATCGTAGACATCCCACACCCAGGCAACTTCCGTGCCCTTGCCCGCCGGATAGACGCTGATATTGCCGCGAATGAGATAATGGGCGCTCTCAGGGCTGGCGAGCGTCAGCTTCCGGGCCGCGACTTGCGCCGTCATGGCGTCACTCATCGCCTTGCGCACCGCTTCCGGCGCACCGCCAAGACCGGCGAAGGCGATCCTTGCGCCCGACGGGCTGATACCGGGCATCGGCGCGATAACGCTTTGTACTGCCGAAGGCTCGACCGTGGCGACGGGCGCCGTCACGGTCTCGACGCATCCGCCAAGCACAAGCGAAAGGGCGGTAGCCGCCGCACTGGCTGCAATCCTGCGAGCTGGAATCTTGTCCATGAAAGCCGCCAAACGCATCTTCGCCCCGTATGCCTTTAACCCTTGCCCGGCTGGTTGCCGCCGATTCCGGCGCCGTTGACCTGTTTGGTAGCATCGCCTGCCGGACGAGGCCAGCGGAATTCAAGGTTCGCCGCTACCGGACCGCCTGGTAACCGGCTAGGCCGTACCAGGCGATGAACAGATAGGACGGCAACGCAAGCGCCAGATAGGCGAGCTGGAAATCTACCACCTGTTTCAGCAGGGCAAACCCCCAGGGCATCAGCGCCCCACCAGCGATCGCCATTATCAACAGAGCCGCGCCGGTTTCCGTATGACGCCCCAGCCCGCGGATCGCCAGCGGAAAGATCGCCGGCCACATCATGGCATTGGCAAAGCCGAGCGCCGCGATGAAGCCAACCGATGTGTAGCCGGCATTTCCATAAGCCCCCAGCGCCAGCAACGCGCCCAGCATTCCCGACAGCGCAAGGTAACTCTGTTGCGAAATGAAGCGTGGCGTCAGCGCCACGCCAAGCACGTACCCTGCCAGCATGGCGAACAGGGTCGCAGAAGTCAGAAACCGCGTCTGGCTGAGCGGCAGGCCGAAACTGTCGCCATAAATACCGATGGCATCACCTGCCATCACCTCGACGCCAACATAAAGGAACAGGCAAACCACCCCGAACCACAGATGCGGGAAGGAAAAAATGCTCCGCCCGCGCACCCTTTCACTTGCCCCAAGCGAGTGGTCGGGATTGACCTCCGCAGCCGCAATATCCGGCAGATTGGACCGCGCAATCCAGATCGCCATGGCAAGCAGCAGGCCGGCCATGATCATGTAGGGCCAGTAAACCTGCGCCGCGAAACCATTGAGCAGCGCCTCGCGCGCCTGCGGATCGGCCGCTTTTACCCGCGCGTCGAAATTATCGAGCCCGCGCAACACTATTGCGCCGAACACGAACGGAGCGAGAAACCCGGCGACTTTGCTGCAGATACCCATGATGGCGATACGCCGCGCTGCGCTCTCTATCGGGCCGATGATGCTCATGTAGAGATTGGACGCCGTCTGCAGCAGCGACAGGCCCGCCCCGATCGTGAACAGGCCGGTCAAGGCGCCCGGATACCAGCGCAGGGCGGTAAAATGCCCGAACATTGCAGCCCCGCCTGCCATAACCACGAAGCCGATAGCCATGCCGCGCTTCATGCCGGACTAGCGCAGGATTGCCGACGACGGCAGGGCGAGGAAGAAATACGACAGGTAGAACGCCATCAGCACAAGGAAAGCATTCACATCGTCGAGGTCGAAAGCCAGTTTGACGAAGGTGATCAGCGGTCCGTTCAGCCAGGTGACAAAACCGAATATGAAGAACAGCACGCCGATTGTCACGATCGGCGCGAGACTTGTTGATGGTTCGGCAATTTTCGGCAAACTGGATTCTTTTCCCGGTTCGGTATCGCGCGACTGGCCCTAGGAATTCAGATCCGGCTCGAACGCAAAATAGACCGCGTCTTCACCTATTTCTTCCCAGCAGACCTTCACGCGCATCCCGATCCTTACATCATCGGGAGCGACATGGATCACATTGGCGAGCATGCGCACGCCTTCGTCGAGATCCACGATCGCCAGGGCATAGGGAACCTTGTCCTCAAAGCCTGCTGTCGGAATATGGGTCACCGTGTAGCTGTAAACGCTGCCTTTGCCCGATACCTCGCGCCATTCCAGATCGCGCCTGCCGCTGTCGAGGCCGATAGCGCGCGGATAGAACTGCCAGCGCTTCGCCTGGCGGTCATACTGGATGACGAGCCGGCGCTCCTTCGCGGCCTCCCAGAACGGACGGCTGGTGTTGCTCGGCACGGGAACCGGACGTTTGCTTGCAGTACCGCTCATTGTCCCTGCTCCAGTACCATTGCCGTGGAAACGCTCCAGGTGCCGCCATAGGGAATGACGCCGATGCCGGTAACCAGCGCGTTCGATGCATCGGCAACCTGCCGCGCCCCGGCCTCGCCGAATATCTGCCGCACCGCCTCAACCAGATTAGTCAGGCCCGAAGCCAAACCTACCTGTCCAGCCGAAATCTGCCCGCCGCCCGTGTTGATCGGCAGACTGCCGCGCCAGGTCACATCGGTGCCGAGCAGAAAGTCCGATCCCTCGCCATGTTTGCAGAAGCCGATCTGCTCGAGTTGCAACATCATCGCGATGAGAAAATCGTCGTAGGGATGGAACATGCGGATATCGCGCGCGGCCAGCCCCGCCTTGTCCAGCACCTCCGGCCCGACGACAGAAAAGCCCGTCTCGGTAATGTCCGGCTGCGCTTCGTGCCCGTTGAAATTGACGATCTCCGAATAGGCAATCGGGTGCACAATTTTCTTGAAGCCAAGCGCGCGCGCCCGCTCGGTACTCATCATCAGGACGCCATTGCCGCCATCGGCAAACATCACCGCATCGAGCAAACGCATTGGCGAACTGACCGGCCGCGAATTGAGATAGTCGTCAATGGTAATCGGCTTGCGCAGGCTTTCCAGTGCATTTTCGTTCAGCACCGCGCCCTCGCGTTGCGAAACCGCGAGCTTGCCGAGCGCCTCGAACTTCAGATCGTATTGCGCCATGTAGCGATGCATCAGCAGGCCGAAAGCGCCAGCCGGCCCCTGTATGCCGGTCGGATCCCAGAACTCCGGCCGGTAGCCGAGGTTCTTGCCGTTCCAGGATGTCGTCGGCGCATCGGCGCCCAGCACCAGCACCGTCTCGCACATGCCCGCCTGTATCGCCATGGCCCCGCGCGAGATACATGCGAGCCCCGAACCTCCGCCGTGATCCGACACATGCATGAAGCGCGGCGTCAGGCCCAAAGCATCACACATATAGGTCGTGGCGTACTGGTTGGCCGATTCCGAATGGGAGACATTGGTGGCGAAGCCGTCGATATCCGCAGGCTTCAGGCCACAACGCGACAGGATCTGCTCCATGACGTCAGCGGCGAATTCGAACACCGTCTTGCCGGAGCGCCGCTCGATCTTCGTCTCGCCATAGGCGACGATGGCGATATCCCGGTTAATCAGATGGTTTTTGATCATTGTGCTCCCCGGTCAGCCCGCCGCTGATTTCCTGCTTTGTATGGATCAGACTATCACTC
>JAPOIA010000105.1:6177-9063 GCA_029979185.1 Alphaproteobacteria bacterium
CCCATAACCCGCTCGAACATCGCAAGATGCCGGTCCTTCGCAGCGTAGTCCTTGTGGTAGCGCCCCATCAGGGCATCGGGATCGCCGGCATAGAACAGTTCATAAAGCTGGTGGCGCGAGCCGAATTCGGTGCCGCAAACATCCCAGGCCAGGCGCGCCAGCGAGATTTTCTCCCGCGTGCCGGCGCCCGTACCCTTGTAGAACCGGTCGATCAGATCGCCGACTTCGCTTTCCAGGATCGACAGCGAACCGGGAGCCTGCATCAGCGTCGATCCGGCCAGCCGGCGGATTTTCTGCACCGTTTCGCCATAGATCCGGGGACCCATGACACGGCCGATGCTAATGCTGGAAAGTTCAGGATACAAAATCCCGTTGACTGGATCGCGTGTCGCCTCGCGCTCGGCGGTCAGGATGGAAGCGCGCAGCATTTCCACCCAGGCAGCCGTTTCACCGAGCGCCTGCGCCACCCAGGGCGTATCCTCGTATCCCAGCATGCGGGCAATCTGCACCAGCAGCGCATACAAAAATTCCATTTTCACCAGCAGACGCACATTGGTCTGGTGGGCGGTCATCTCGCGCACCTTGCAGGCGCCGTACATGCCGTTCATCAGCCCGACATCGCCATGCAGGAAAACGCGGTCCCACGGCACCAGCACCCTGTCGAACACCAGAACCGAGTCCATCTCGTCGAAGCGCGATGAGAGCGGAAAATCGGCGTGCCGGCCGGTATGCATGAAGGAGCCGCGGCAGATGATCTTCAGCCCCGGCGTGGCGACGGGAATACAGATCGCCAGCGCATAGGGCTCGTCTCCCGGCACCTGATTGTTCGGCATCGGAAACATCAGCGCATCGTTGGCATAGGCGGCCGCCGTGGCGACAACCTTCGCGCCGGAGACGATGAGGCCATCCTTTGTTTCCTCTTCCACATGCAGTACGACGCCCTTGTCCTCCTGCGCGTGGCGCGCCTTCGTCTTGTTCGGCAGGGGATCGTTGAGACCATGGGTCAGGAACAGGTCTTCGCGCGCCGCGAAATCGGCATAGGCTTCGACTGCCTGCTGACGCTCCTTCGATTGCTGAGCGAAATGACGGCTTCCGGCCTTCAGGCTCATCAGCACCGTGTTGAGGAAGTCCGGCGCCCGGCCCATGAAACCGCAACTGGTTTCCATCCACAGCCGGGTTGCCTCGCGCCGGGCGACCAGATCTTCATGCGTGCGCGGTGGCTGGAAAGTTCGACCTACTGTCTCCCCACTCGCCTGATCAGTCCACGCCAGCCGGTCCGAAAGCGCCGCATCGTACTGCATATCGTAAAGATGGGCCGTCGCCTCGATGGCGGGAGCGAGCGCGGGGTGCTGCGTGACGTCTTTCACCCGCTCGCCGTCGATCCAGACTTCCCGGTCATCCTTCAGACTGGCAATAAAGGCTTTTCCGTCGCGCATGGGCTCCCCGATCCTGATTGTCCGATCAGCCTTTGGCTTCCGGCTTCCGCAGTATTAGATAAAGGCCATGAACGAATCTACCCCCGATACCGGGCGGGCAGCCGGCGCCGCTACCCAACCTGAAGCAGCCCCCCTGCGCGGGGTAGAGGTCATTCGCGCCGAATTGCCACGCTCGCCCAAAGGTCCAGGCGTCTACCGTATGCTCGGGGCCGATGGCGAAGTGCTCTATGTCGGAAAGGCGAAGAGCATCCGCAAAAGACTGGCCTCCTATGCGCGCGGCTTCGGCCATTCCAACCAGGTCACGCGGATGATCACCCTCGTCGCCTCCATAGTTTTCGTGACCACGGAGACGGAGACCGAGGCCCTGCTGCTGGAAGCCAATCTCATCAAGCAGCTCAAACCGCGCTTCAACGTATTGCTGCGCGATGACAAATCCTTTCCCTATATCCTCCTGACGGGCGATCATGAGGCGCCGCAGATCACCAAGCATCGCGGTGCGCGCAACCGGAAGGGCGACTATTTCGGTCCCTTCGCCAGCGCCGGGGCGGTAAACCGAACGCTCAACGCCCTGCAACGGGCTTTCCTGCTGCGCTCCTGCAGTGATTCCTACTACGACAACCGATCGCGGCCCTGCCTGCTGTTCCAGATCAAGCGCTGCGCCGCCCCCTGTACCGGTGAAATCCCGCCGCAAGACTATGCCGAGTTGGTGCGCGAGACCCGCGCCTTCCTGTCCGGCAAGAGCCGCAAGGTGCGCGAACAGCTGGCGAAGGACATGGAGGCTGCTGCCGAGACGCTGGAATTCGAGACCGCTGCCAGGCTGCGCGACCGCATTTCAGCCCTCTCGGCCATCCAGGGCACCCAGGGCATCAATCCTCGCACCGTGGAAGAAGCAGATGTATTCGCCGTCAGCGAACAGGGTGGTCAGTTCGCCATTGAGGTATTCTTCTTCCGCACCTACCAGAACTGGGGCAACCGGACCTATTATCCGCGCGCCGACAAAGCCATGGAGCCGGGCGAAGTGCTCGATTCCTTTCTGGCGCAATTTTACGCTGACAAGCCTTCGCCGCGCCTCGTGCTGCTGTCGACCGATATCGAGAACCGCGCCATCCTCGCCGAAGCGCTGTCCGCCCGCGCCGGGCGCAAGGTCGAAGTATCCGTTCCCCAGCGCGGCGAACGGCGCGAGCTGGTGGAACATGCCCTCAGCAATGGCCGCGAAACGCTTGCCCGCAAGATGTCCGATACGGCAACGCAGGAAAGGCTTTTGGAAGCGCTGGCGCAGGCTTTCGGCTTCGACCGCAAGCTGCGCCGTGTGGAAGTTTACGACAATTCCCATATCATGGGCACGAATGCCGTTGGCGGAATGGTCGTTGCCGGCGCCGACGGTTTCATGAAGGCTCACTACCGGACCTTCAATATCAGGAACGCCGACCTCACGCCGCGCGACTACTAT
>JAPOIA010000106.1 GCA_029979185.1 Alphaproteobacteria bacterium
GCCGGATGGCGGATATTCTCCTTCCAGTTGGTCTTATCTAGCCGCTTTGCCTGCCTGATCCGGCAGCTTGAGATCAGGAGCTGGCGCCATTGTCTGGGAGCTGAAGAAGCCAACCGACGTCGTATCCGATTTCGCAATCCAGCCAGTCTTGGGATTCACCCAATATTTTACCCGATACCTTGTCTTGGGCTGACCGGATTCGTAGTCGGCCGCCACCGTCTTGTGGCTTACACCATCCAGTTCTTCCTGGCCGCATTCAGCGTTGCTGGCTGTTTTCTCGATCGCCGCTTTCCTTACGTCTTCGCCTGGAACCTTGTATTCGGGGCCATCCACGCGGCGCACCTTTTTCCAGGTTTTTCCCTTGTTGGTAGAGAAATACATGACGCCATCGCGGACGAGAGACGCCATGTCGTTGTCCGGTTCGATCATCACGGTCATCCAGTCACCCTTACCGGTATGATAATGATAATTGCGGGACGGCTTGGCCTTGCCGAGTTGCTGCGTGACGATCGATTTTGTAGCCGGGCCGCCATTCCCCCTGACGTAGAGCCGAACGAAGGACTCAAGGCACGTCTCTGCGGCAACCGGTGTGACGAGCGCTGCGAACAGGATGGCGGCGGGGAAAACCGGTCTCATAAATCTGTCTCCAAAAATCACATTCCGGCGTTTCGATGGATCAAGACTGCCTGCGAAACGGCCAATGCGCAATAAAATTGCTACAATTAACCAAGCAATAGCGCGCCGCTGTCTGGCTGCAGGCTGGACCGGAAAGGTGAAGTCTCATAGTCTCCACACGCCGGCCATCGGGGGAGGAGCATAATGAAGCGCAGCAACGACCGGATTCTCACCACCCATGTGGGCTCCATCATACGCACGCCGGAGTTGCTGGAAGCTGCCCGGCTGGCGCGAACGGAAGATCCCGATGCAACGGCAGATTACGAAGCAGTCCTGCGCGCTGCCGTCGCCGATGTGGTGAAGAAGCAGGCCGCTGCAGGCATCGATATCGTCAATGACGGCGAATACGGCAAATCGAGCTGGGCGGCCTATGTGCTGGAGAGAATGACCGGATTCGAACGCCGCCCCGACCAGTTGCGCCCGGTGGAGTGGATGGGCCGAGACATGGATCGTTTCCGCGAGGCGATCCGGCTGGAAATGCCAAGCGCCGTGGAGGGACGCCCGACGGAAGCCTGCACAGGTCCCATAACCTACAAGGACGACGGTACGGTACAGCGCGATTGCGAGAACCTGAAGGCCGCCATCGACCATGTGGAGGTAGAGGAAGCGTTTGTCACCGCCGTGGCGCCGGCCAGCACCGCCTATGACGGCGTCGACGAATATTACAAGAACGACCATGACCGCATTTTCGCCATCGCCGAGGCGCTGCGACACGAGTACCGGGCGATACATGCCTCCGGCCTTCTGCTGCAGGTGGACGATGCGGTGCTCGCCAACATGTTCGACCATCTCAACCAGCAGAGCCCTCAGAAGTATCGCGAATGGGCGCAGCTGCGTGTCGACGCCCTCAACCATGCGCTGGACGGCATTCCCGAGGATCGCATCCGCTATCACGTCTGTTTCGGCAGCTGGCACATTCCCCATACCGCCGATGCGCCACTAGAGGATATCGTCGATCTCATCCTGCAGGTGAAGGCTGGCGCCTATTCCATCGAGGCCGCGAACGTGCGCCACGAGCACGAGTGGCGCGTATGGGAGAAGACGAAACTACCCGATGGAAAGATACTGATCCCCGGCGTCGTTACCCATCACACGATCACGGTGGAGCATCCGCGCCTGGTCGCCGACCGCATCATCCGCTTTGCCAATCTGGTGGGGCGCGAGAATGTCATCGCCGGGACCGATTGCGGCTTCGCCCAGGCGGAAGGCTATCAGCGCGTACATCCGACCGTCATGTGGGCCAAGCTGGAAACGCTGGCTGAAGGCGCGCGGATCGCCAGCAAGGAATTGTGGGGGTAGGCGCGCTGCCGGCAATGTGCCTCGTCGCCGTACATGAGGGACGGGAAGGCAAGGCCTGATTGCTACCCATGTCCAGCGCCGTCATGCCCCTTGTGGCCATGTTCCAGCGCCGACGGCGACAGGCGACCAACGATGGCCGGGGCTTCCCGGATCAGTTCGTCGTCGGTCAGAGCCTCAACCATGAATAGCGCGAAATCGATACGTCGCGTCAGGTTGCTGGCGAGCACGGGGTCGCCGACATGGCGGCTCCAAAGCGGCAGGCCTGGCTTTCGCCTTCCTCA
This sequence comes from Alphaproteobacteria bacterium, assembly GCA_029979185.1. Classification (GTDB taxonomy): domain Bacteria; phylum Pseudomonadota; class Alphaproteobacteria; order Rhizobiales; family Beijerinckiaceae; genus Terripilifer. Next base: position 2,256 of record JAPOIA010000106.1, read on the forward strand.
AGGTCGGAGCCGCGCACTACAGTCCAGCGGCGGTCGCTGGCGAATATCCGCCGGCAGGCTTCCAACTGATCGCCGATATCGACGAAGCGGAACAGGCGGCCAACGAAACCGAAGACCGCAACCAGCACCTTGAGTTTCCAGGAGTAGACGTCCCTGCCGTCGCGGGTGATATGCCAGCCGCACGAAAAGATCAGGCGCGCGTCGGGCGGCGCCAGATCCAGCACCGCCTGTGCCGTGCCGGCGGAATAGTTCCGAATACCCCAGGGCACGAGTACGGTCAGCACACCATCACAGCCGGCAACGGCGCGGCCGATAACATCGCGATCATCCGTCCGGCCGGGAACGATCGCGATCCGGTCGCGGAATGCATCCAGTTTGGAAACGCTTTCCGGCCGGCAAACGCCGACGACATCATAGCCGCGGTCGAGGCAATGACGGATCATGTATTGCCCGAGCTTGCCTGAAGCGCCGACGATGCAGACTTTCATGATCTTGCTCCTTGCGCGCTGTACCGATGCGGCGGGAGCATAGAGGCTTTTCGCAACAATGCCCAATGTGGGGCTGATCTTTGGCGGGAGATTACAGAAAGCCCGGCCGCTTATGCGAGATATTTTCCATCCGGGATCAGCACGTCGCACTGTGCCATCAGCGCCGTCTCGCCAGCTGAATTTATCAGCGTACCCTCGTAGCTGACGACAAGGCCGCGCAGCTTCGTCTGATGCTCGACCTTTGTGACCGTCCAGGTAACTTCTGTCGTCTCACCGGCGCGGATGGCGCGGCGGAAACGCGAAGAAAAGCCCAGGCCGATGTTTGGCCAGAGCTTGTCCATGCCGGTGGACAGCGCACCCATCATCACTGACACCATGTGGCCGCCGGTGGCGATTACCTGGCCGAAGGACAGCCCGGCGCCAGCAGCTGCTGCGGCATCATGATGGGTCGGGTTCTTGTCGCCGATCATGGTGGCAAAGGCGGAAATATCGGCGGCCGTGAAGCGGTGCTGATGCCGGATCACGAATCCGGGCTGCGGCGGCGCGTTCAAATCCGCGCGCTGCAAATCTCCAGCCTGGGCCCAATCGAACTCAGCCATTTTCCTGACCACCACACTCACGACGACACACCTCCGGGACCGGCGCCCGTAACGAGGCGTCTTCCTACCAGAGGATATCAAAACGCTGCAACTGCCGCGGTGCGGCAGCGCACGGGTCTATATTATCGCGGTGCCGACGCTCGCACCGCCGCAGACATACAAGGTCTGGCCAGTGATGAAGCCGCTTTTCGGATCAGCGAAAAACATAAAGGCATGGGCGATATCGTCCACCGTGCCGAGCCGCCCGACTGGCACGGCCTTGCCGATCTGCTCCTGTTGCGGACTGTCCTTCGGAACGATGCCCCAGAAATTGTCCGTCAAAATCGGGCCCGGGGCGATGACATTCACGGTGATCTGGTGCGGCGCAAGTTCCAGCGCCCATGTGCGGGCCATGCCGACGATGCCGGCCTTGGTCGCGCTATAGGCAGTGCGGGTGCGGACACCGAGCAGCGCGCGCGAGGAGTTGAAAATGATGCGGCCGAAGCACCGCTCCTTCATCGCCGGCAGAAACGCTTTTACCAGCGTCAGGGCCGATCCCAGATGCAGCTGGGCAAGTCCGGTGATGTCCTCGGCTTTTGCTTCTTCGATCAGGTTAGGCCAGATCAGCCCGGCATTGTGGATGAAATGCGTAACCGTATGGTCCTGCGCGATTGCGGAAGCGGCTTTCTCCACGGCATCATTGTCGAGAAGATCGACGGTCATAGCGGTGAGATTGCTATGTGAAATCTTCGAAGCCTCGACATCGAGCGTCACGACCTTGTAGCCCTCGTCCAGCATGCGCATCGCGATTTCCGAGCCGATGCCTTTTGCTCCGCCGGTAATGACCGCCGTGTAGTTTTCAGCCATTGGCGGCCTCCTTGGGCACAAGCGCCAGCACGCGCAGCGGGCTGCCAGTTCCCTGCTTTATCTTCAAGGGCGCGGAAAACAGGATTGCCCCGGTCGGCGGCAACAGGTCGAGGTTGCGCATGCATTGCAGACCGTAACGGCCAGCGCCATGCAGATAGTAATGAGCAGGCATTGGCGGCGAATAATGCATGGCCTGACCCGCGTCGGTCCCGACCGTCTCGGTGCCGAAGCCTCGAATATTGCGGTCATCTACCAGCAGCCGCATGGCCTCCGGCGTCGGTCCGGGCGAATGCTGACCATCCTTGCGCATGTTGAGATATTCCGCGCCAGAACGCTTCGACCAGTCGGTGCGCATGAAGACCCAGGAGTCCTCCGGGATCTGTCCATGCTGCCTTTCCCAGGCCAGTATGATGTCCGGCGTCAGTTCAAAGTCGTCGTCCGTTTTCGATCCCTCGCTGCAATCGATAACGCAGACCGGCCCGACGAAGTGCTCCGGCGGAATGGTATCGACGGCGTTGTTCGGCAAATCACGGCCGGAGACCCAATGTATCGGCGCATCGAAATGGGTGCCGGTATGTTCGCAGCAAGTGAAATTGTACCATTTCCACCCGGGCCCGCGATGATCGTAGGCAGAGATTTCCTCCATGCGGAAACGCGCGCACTGGCCGAATTCCGGCGGCAGGATGATCACCGGAAAGTCGGGATCGAGCGTGTGGGTAAGGTCGACCACCTCGATCTCGCCAGTGGCGATGGCGGCGGCAAATTCGGTCAACATCGAAGATGCGTTCAGAACGGCGGTCGTCATGCGTCTTGCCCCGCGTTTTCGATCATTTCACGTTCAAGGATTTTCGGTCCGGCACGCCAGCGCTCTATGAGATCCTTGGCGACATCGCCGACAAAGACTTCTTCCAGCCCGTCCTTAAGCCCGGAAATGACCGAACGGGCGATCGCTTCCGGCGCAACTTTCGGCGGTGGCAGCGGCTGGTGCCATTCGTCTTCGGTGGGACCGCTAAATACGTTCATCACCCGCACGCCGCCAGCCGACAGTTCTGCACGCAGGCATTGCGACAGCGAAAGTGCCGCGGCGTTACTTGCGGAAAAGGAACCATAGTCCGGCATGTTCGACCAGGCATAGACCGACAGGACGTTGACCCAGGCGGTTGCGCTGTTCTGTCCATCCGCGCCGCGCCCGCGCATGGCAGGTCCGAAAATCTGCGCCAGCCGCATGAGTCCGAAGAAGTTCACTTCCATCTCGTCCTTGGCGAAGATGACGTCGCCACGGTTCATGATGCCGCCTGGACGCACGTAGCGCGCATTATTGACGAGAATATCCGTCTTGCCGCCAATCTCGCCGCACAGTTCGAGCACAGAGCCGGTATCGGTTACATCGAGCGGCAGGATTTCAACTTTCGGAACCGCGCGCAATTCCTCGTGAGCAGGATAGGAGCGCCAGCTTTCGGATTCGCCGATGAAAATGATGGAAGCCTGCGCCTGCGCGAAGGCCTTCGCCAGCGCCAGCGCGTTCGGTGCGCGCGCATCGGTGATCAATACGCGGCGGAACTTCGGATCGCAGGTCAGTTCGCGCATCTGCGGGTCATCCTCCATATTTGCTGTGCGTCCCTGCGGTATCGCCAGAAACACCGCCTGCCCCGACTTGTCGAGCCGGTTGATGAGCACGACATCTTCGCCAGTCTGCACATCGCCATGCACGTGGCAGATGATGGACGGTCCCTCTTCCAGTTGCACAGTGCCAACACGCCAGGGCGTACGTTCGCGGAAATAGACATTGGTGCTGGTGCGTACGACGGTGCCGGCGATCAGCTTGCCCTTCGGCGATACATCCATCCACGGCAAGTCCGCCGACAGGCACGATGCGCAGGCATCGCGTGGCGGATATTGCAGCGTCCCGCATTCGGAGCAGCGTTGCAGCATGAAACGGCCCTCTGCCGCAGCGGCGGCAAGACCGAGCGCGGCGCGGCTGCGAAAATGCGAAGGCCGCGTCGGCACGCGTGTACGCTTTTGCGGATCCTTCTTCGGCGGCGGAACAACAGGCGTCGTCATGCGGGCCCCTCCCCGGCGATGATGGCAGCGCTGGAGCATACGCCACGATCATAGTTGATCATGCCGAAGCCGGAAACAAGCGCCTGCCTCGCCTTCGACACCTGCGTGGGACCGGCCTGCCCGGTAACCTGACGTATGGCTTCGACAAGGCCAATGAAGCCGCCGGCAGCACCTGCCTGCCCGGCCGATAACTGGCCGCCGGAGGTATTGTGCGGCAGATCGCCATCGATGGTCAGATCATGGGCGCGAACGAAGGCCGGGCCTTCGCCCTTGCCACAGAAGCCGAGATCCTCGATCTGCATCATGACGATGACGGGATAATCGTCATAGGTCTGCAACAGATCGATATCTTTTACTTCTGTTCCAGCCATGGCGTACAGTTCATCGATATCCATTTCCCAGCCACCGCGTATCTGGATCGGATCGTCCGGGAAGGCATTGTGGCGTTCGATAGTGGACAGGATATGGGCTGCAGGGAGACCGGCGGCCCTTGCATCTTCCTCGCGCATGACCAGAAAAGCTTCCGCTCCTGCGACTGGCATGACGCAATCGAACAGATGGATGGGATCGGAAATAGGGCGAGCTTCGATATACTGCTGCATGGTCAGGGGCGTCTTCATGACTGCATGCGGATTGCGCAGGGCATTGGCGCGCTGGGCGACGCAGATGCGACCGAAGTCCTCACGCGTCGCACCGAACTCGCGCATGTAATAGTCGGTCAGTAGCGCGAAACAGGCGTTCGGGCCGCCAGAGCCGTAAGGGTAAGAGGCATCCTGTGCAAACCGGCTGAAACTGGACAACATGCGCCGGAAGCTGTCGACGTGGTTTGTGTCTCCCGATACGCAAGCGACAACATCGGCATCGCCGGCCTGCACGGCCCGCGCTGCACGGCGCAGGGCCGCCACGCCACTCGCACCTCCCATCGGGATATGGTCGAGCCAGCGCGGCGTGAGTCCGAGGTGCTGGGTCAGGCCGACAGCCGTGTCGGGAAAGAGCGTAAAACTCGCTACGGAAAATCCGTCGACGTCGCGCGGCGCGATACCGGCCTGTTGAAGACTGGCGCGCAGGGCGCGCGCAATCCACCAGTGTGCGGTCTCGATGGAATAGCGTTGGTAGGGCACGCTGGCAGGCGCGACCGCGACGATGCCCTCGTAGCCCTGCCTTCTGCGTTTGCCCGCTTTGCCTGTCATCGGGCAACCTGCCGTTTCTTCATGACAATCGTGTTGACCGTCTTCGGATCATCCACCAGCCTCGCCGCAAGGGATTTCAACTCGCCGCGCTGGATTTTCTGCGTACCTGTAAGCGGCAAGGCGTCGACGAAAGCGATATAACCGGGAACCTTGTAATAGGCCATGCGCTCAAGCGCCCAGGCTGCAAGGGAAAGCGCGCGCTGCTCGCTGCGCTCGCCGTCGACGACAAGGCAGGCGAAGACTTCATCGCCGCGAATGGAATCGGGTACTGCAGCAACGCCAGCAGCGCGGATGTCCGGATGCTGCATCAGAACCGATTCCACTTCGACCGCCGCGATGTTCTCACCGCTGCGGCGGATGACATTCTTCTTGCGGTCGACAAAGTAGAAGCTGCCCTCGTCATCGCGGCGCACGATATCGCCGGTGTGGAACCATCCGCCTTCCCAGGCCTCGGCTGTGGCAGCGGCATCCTTGAAATATTCGCTGAAGAAACCGTCGCGCGGATCATCGCCCGCCTGCCGAACCAGCAATTCGCCAGGCTCATCCGCATCGCAGTCGCCGCCATCGTCGCGAACGATTTTGGTTTGCAGTTCCGCACCGGCCTTGCCGAGGCAACTTTCGCCACGCTTGCGCGGCTCGATATTGTTTGTGAGCGTCGCCCCGGCGCCTGTCTCGGTCATCGCCCAGCCTTCGACCAGGGGAATACCGAAGCGCTCCTCGAATGGAACGTGAAGCTTGGGATCGACACCTGCACCGAAACCGAAACTGCAGCAATGATCGCGATCGCTGCCCGATGGTTCCGCCTTCATAAGGATGGATGGCATCACGCCGAGATAGTGCAGGCAGGTTGCGCGACTCTCGCGCACGCTGTCCCACCATGTTCGGGGATGAAAACGGTCCAGCGTGATCAGGCAACCGCCGACGCCGATCATGCCCATGGCGGAGGCAGCCATGGCGTTCATGTGAAACAAGGGCAGTGGCGTGATCATTCGCTCGCCCCGCGTATCGATGGCGCAGGCGCCGCCCATGCCGGCATACCATTCGCCAAGCTTGATGTAGTAGCGGTTTGACAATACGCAGCCCTTGGGAGCGCCGGTCGTTCCGGAGGTGTAGAGCATGGCGGCCGGCGTTCGACGGTCGATCCCGCCAGTGGCGCCTGCATCCCCGGATGGCGCAGGCGGCGGCTCGTCCTGCGGCGCAATTACCGCATAGTTGACGCCCGCATCCCTTGCCGCGCGCTCAAGGCCGCCCCTGCGCTTTTCGATGGCGATCGCCAGCACCGGTTCGGAGTGCGATGCGAGATAGGCCAGCTCCGACGACTGCAAATCGGGATTCACGGGAACGACGATCAAACCAAGCGCATTAAGCGCGAACCAGTGCGCAAAGAACGACGGCCGGTTCTCCAGCAACAGGAAAACGCGCTCGCCAGTGCGGTATCCGGCCTTTGCATAGAGCGCTTTCAGCCAGTCGGCATCGCCAAGCATCTGCCCATAGGTGATTTCTCCTGCCGCAATGCCATAGACGTCTG
>JAPOIA010000107.1 GCA_029979185.1 Alphaproteobacteria bacterium
ATGAAACAAAGGAGATGCTAATCATCTCCCTCATACTGTTGTTGCTGATCATGGAAGGCCTCCGGCGGGTAGCCGGCATGTTCCTGTTCATCGTGGTTGTCGTCTTCATCGTTTATGCGCTTTTCGCCCATCTCGTGCCGGCGCCGCTGACCGGAACGCGCAGCGAAGTCATTCCGCTGGCGATCTATCTGGCCTTCGATACCAACGCGCTGCTAGGATCGCCGCTGACCGTGGCGACAACGACCGTCGTGCTGTTCATTCTGCTCGGCCAGGTGCTGTTCAATACCGGGGGCGGCGAATTCTTCACCGACATTGCAGCCGCCACCATGGGCAAGCGCCGCGGTGGCGCAGCGAAGATTTCCGTGATCGCCTCAGGCCTGTTCGGATCGATTTCCGGCAGCGCCATTTCCAACGTGACCACCACAGGTGTCATCACCATTCCGCTGATGCAGAAGTCCGGATATTCGGCAACCGATGCAGGCGCGATCGAAGCCAATGCATCGACCGGCGGGCAGTTCATGCCGCCTATCATGGGCGCCGCTGCCTTCCTGATGGCCGAATTCCTCGAAATGCCCTATTCGCAGGTGGTCGCGGCAGCTCTCATTCCGGCACTGCTTTACTATTTTGCTATCTTCGTCCAGGTCGACCTGGTGGCCGCCCGCGACCGCATCAGCATAGTGACCGACGACCTGCCCAGTGCATCGAAAGTGTTGCGCGAAGGCTGGCACTTCATCGTTCCGTTCGCGCTGCTGATTTACGCGCTCTATGCGATGAATGCAGAGGCGGAAATCGCCGCACTATACGCCATTGCGGCTATCATCGTCTTCGGATTCATCCGCAGCTACAAGGGCCAGCGCATGACGATCCGGTCGCTTGCGTCGGCATTCTGGGACGCCGGCCTTGCCACGACGGAACTCGTTCTGATCGTCGCCGCGGCAGGCTTTGTGATCGGCGTGCTCAACAAGAGCGGCGGCGGCTTTGCCCTGACCCTGTTCCTGATTCAGCTCGGCGGCGGCAACATGTTCGTGCTGCTGCTGATAGCCGGCATCATCTGCATCGTGCTTGGCATGGGCATGCCGACGACCGGCGTCTACGTGCTGCTCGCAGCGCTGGTTGCGCCGGCCCTCGTCGAGGCGGGCATCGCCAAGCTGCCGGCGCATATGTTCATCCTCTATTTCGGCATGATGTCGATGATCACGCCGCCGATCGCGCTTGCCGCGTTCGCCGCCGCATCGCTCAGCCGGGCCGATCCGATGAAGACCGGTTTCGTGGCGATGCGCATGGGCTGGGTCGCCTATGTGATCCCGTTCCTGTTTGCGCTGTCACCGACGCTGCTGATGCAGGGCGATCCGTGGAAGATCGCACTCAACGCGCTAACTGCAACCATCGGTGTCTACATCGCTTCGGTCGCGGTGACGGGCTTCTTCACACGGCCTTTGGCGATGCCCATGCGCGTTGTGCTTGCCCTCGCAGGCCTTGCCGCCGTGTTCCCCGACAGTGCGATTGGCGCTGGCGGCCTGATCGACCTGGCGGGTATCGTCATCGGCACGGGCATCCTTGTGCGCGAACAGCTGGCAGTGCGAAAAACCGCTGCAGCGGCCTGACGCGGAACGCAATCCACCGGGCGGTTGAAACCGCCCGGACGGGCTGCAATAGTAGGTCTCGTTTATACGAACGAGGTTCCCGATGCTGCGCCTCCTGCCGATTGCATTGTCCGCCCTGACCATGATGCTTCCTGCGCATGCGCAGGAGAAAACCCCATGGCAGACAACATTCCCCGGTCTGGAAGGCATCGCGGCCCGATGTATCATCACGATTGACCGGAAGTATGCGCGGGACATCTGCGATGGCGTCATCGAAAGCATGACGCAGAGCGTCAAGGCGCACAATATTCCCTTCGACTTCACAGGGGCCGTTATCCGGCTGCATCAGAAATCGCGAAAAGCCGCGGAAGACCACGGGCAAATCCCTCCTTTGCAGTCGAGTAAACTTGCAAAACCACTGTTGATGGACCTGCTGATCAAGGGCACATCGAACCGCACGGCAAGCGCTTCGATAAGCGTCACCGTCTATCTGGACTACAAGCAGGCCGTGGAAAAGGGCGATGGCACCGCCATTCCGCGCAAAGGCAAACTGGTCATGTGGCGCGCGGACCTGACCGGATCGGGCCCCCAGAGGGGCCTTGCTGCCTCCATGGCAAAAATGATGGCGGGCAATATCACAGAGTGTCTTGCGGACAATTCGAACCACGGTGGCAGCAAGCCGTAACCTGCCCCACAAGGCGATCAGCAAAAGCGTGGCCGGTCAACCAGTAACGCTCACACGCTAGCGCGGTCCACCCTTCTGTTGTCATCCTTGTAGGGTGCTTTTGCTACCGTCGCGCGGATTTCCTTCTGCGGATATCCGGGCGAACCCCAGATGACCGTCACTTCATTGCCGATGTCACTGTCGGGAATATCGATGACACAGAGGGAAATCATCACGCGGAAAAAAATAACTGTATCCGCGGGTGGTAGCCACGCCGACCTCGCGCCCATCCTTCATCACCTTGTCGGCAACCAGGCGAATGCGCTGATCGCGGGGCATGTCCATGAACTCGTAGGGCTGACCCTGCCGGAAAAGCGATGCATAGACATCTATCACATCCTCCGCGTTCCACACCAATGTACGGATGGTGCGCTTCGGACTGGCAACTTCCTGTTCCAGCGCCTTGCGGCCGATGAAGTCGTGATCGAACTTTATATTTTTCGCCCAGCCCAGTTCCACCGGGCTGCGATAATAATCGCTCGGCTTCGTCCCTTCGAAACTGCCGCCGACCCGCGCGGTCTTGGCGAAGCCCGGCATCGCCTTTTCGAATTCGGCCATGTAGCCAGCCATGTCCTCGTCATAGATTGCCGGCATGTAATCCATGACGATCGTCGGATAGCAGGCTTCCAGATGATTGATGGAGGCAACGCGCGCGCCCATACGGCGGATGCCGAACGCACGTCCGGCTTCATAGACGGCGTCATATATCTGCTGAGCCAGAGCAATCGGCCCCTGCAGCTCAAAGCCGATTTCCCCTGCCATGCCCTGCCGCAAGGCAACGACTTGGTGACCGGCAATCGTAATCTTCTTGAAGCGCATGAATTTCACATCGCGCATCGACACGCCCGCGAGCTTTTCGATCAGCGGCAGCGCCGTGGGTCCGGACACCTGGTAGCAGAACCAGTCGTCGGCCTACGAGGTGGCGTTGTAATTGCCTTTGCGCAGGTTGTAGTCGGCCCAGAAGCCGCCGCGGCCGTGCATGAGAAACTCTTCCTCGCCAAAGCGGCTGAGGATTCCTTCGTGAACGATCTTGCCATCTTCATTGCAATGAATGGCGTGCTTGGATTGGCCGATGTCGAATTTCTCGAAACTGTTGACGGAGATATCGGAGAGGAGCCGGAGCGCATCGGGGCCACGCAGCCAGCGCTGCCAGAGGAAGGACCAGTCGCCGATATAGCAGGTCGTCTTCCACGACATGCTTTCATCCAGCCAGTCGGTATACTCCGGCTCGCCGAAACGAACGTTGTAGTAGCCCGGCAGCGGCGCGCGCAGGTCGTCGATAGTCTGGCTCATGAAATTTCTCCCGTTTTCCGGCGCGGCGCGGCGGCACACTTTCAGGTTGCCACTGTCCCCCAGCAAGTCCGGTTCGCTGCAATGCTGCCTTGAGTCGTAGCGTATCCGGGCCGGATAAAGAAAGCCCCCGCGGCCGCAATTGGCGAAGCGATTGCGCTCTTTTCCAGCTGCGTCCAGCGCGATAGACTGGCGCGGATATCAGGGAGGCATCATGACAACCACAACACCAGCCGGCGGCATCCGCCGCTTCGGCAATACTGACCTGCAGGTTTCCCGCCTTGGCTATGGCGCCATGGAACTCGCCGGACCTCCGCTTGGGCGCGACATCGCGGAATCCGACGCGGTCCATTTCATCAACGGCATTGTCGATAGCGGCATTACCTATATCGATACCTCCATTGACTACGGCCGCAGCGAAAGGCTTATCGGCAAGGCGCTGGCGCATCGGCGCGGCGATTGTTACCTCGCCTCCAAATGCGCCTGCGCTGTCGGCGTCAAGGGTCACGGCGACAAGCACGAAAAGCATACCTACACGTGTGAGAATGTCATTGCGGGTATCGAGCAAAGCCTCGTGTGCCTGCAGACAGATTTCCTCTATGTCGTGCAGGTACATGGCGATCCGACACGCAAGCAGCTTGAGGGCGGCGGCGTCATAGAAGCGCTGCAAAAGATGAAGGCGGACGGAAAGGTGCGCTGCATTGGCATATCCTCGCGTCTGCCAAAACTGGCGGATTTCGTAAACGCTGATTATTTCGATCTCGTACAGGTCCCCTATTCTCTCCTGCAGCGGCAGAACGAGGATGTGATCGCCGCGCTCAAGCAGTCCGGCAAGGCTATCGTCGCGCGCGGCGTGACCGGGCGCGGCGCTCCGGCAAAGAACTGGGAGACGCGGCCTATCGGCACTGTGCAGGGATATGTGCAGGACTTGTGGGAACGCGCCGGCCTCGACGACTTGCTCGATGGCATGTCGCGGCTGGAGTTCATGATCCGTTTCGTTCTCGCCAATGACAATATCGATGTCGCGCTTGTGGCGACAACGAACCGCGATCACCTGTTGGAGGATGTCGCCCTTGCCAGCAAGGGGCCGCTGGATCCGGTCATCGTCCAAGCCGCCTGCGACCGGCTGGATGCGGCGGGCGGCGGCGCAGGACAGGGCGAATATGCCCGCGGCGGGCCGACGCCGGTGGCGTAAGGGGAATAGGGCGAGCAGGGAACAGCGAGTAGCGATTGAAGTGCAGCGTTATCCCGCAAAATGCGCAGCATTTATTCGGGATCTTTTTCAAGCCGGACGGGACCCCGGACCCGCGCTGCGCGCCTTCCGGGATGACATTGCGCCGCTCGCCATTCGCTAATAGCCACCTATCCCCGCCGCGCTGCATCGATAGCGGCAATGTCTATCTTTCTCATCTCCATCATGGCGGCGAATGCGCGTTTGGCCTCTGCGCCGCCAGCTGCAAATGCTTCCATCAATGTGTGCGGCGTGATCTGCCAGGAGATGCCCCATTTGTCCTTGCACCAGCCGCAGGCGCTCTCCTGGCCGCCATTGCCGACGATGGCGTTCCAGTAGCGATCGTTTTCCTCCTGGTCTTCGGTCGATATCTGGAACGAGAAGGCCTCATCGTGCGTGAATGCCGGTCCGCCATTGAGGCCGATGCATGGAATTGCGGCCACCGTGAATTCAACCGTCAGGACATCGCCTTGCTTGCCGGACGGATAGTCTGTCGGCGCGCGGTGGACGGCTGTAACGGCGCTATCTGGAAACGTCTGCGCATAAAAATTCGCAGCGGCTTCGGCATCCTTGTCGAACCAGAGGCAGACAGTGTTCTTGGCTATGGCCATTGGAAAGGTTCCTTTGAAGTCTGGTGCAGGCGTGGGGAGCGAATGGGGAATAGCGAGCGAATTGCAGTGTCATCCCGCAAGATGCGCCGCATTTGTGCGAGATCTTTTTCAAGCCGGACGAGATCCCGGATACGCGCTGCGCGCCTTGCGGGATGACATTGAGCTACTCGCCATTCGCCACTCGCAATTCACTGCTCATGTCCTCCTACCGCATCCCGATCAGTGAAAATGTGCGCCTTGCGGATCGGTGAACGGACAAATCCATGCACCGTCCGGCACTTCGCATGGTTCCATCAGTTTCGTGCCGCCACTGGCCGCAGCGCGTTCAACCGCGGCGTCAAAATCGGCGACAGAGATATAATAGGCCCAGTGCGGCGGTGTTCCGTCCATGGCTTTCATCATTCCGACACTGGAGTGCTCGTCACCGGTATGAAGCGTCTGGTAGATTACGCAGCCGCCCATATCCACGCGCTCGCCTTTCGTCCAGCCGAATAGCTTCTGATAGAACGCACAGGATGCATCCAGATCGCCGCCAAGCAGCTCGTTCCAGCCGATGTGTCCTGGAGCCATGAACGGAACCGGCTCCGGGTCCGGCTCGCCGTTGCCTTGAAAGATGATAAAGCCTGCTCCAAAAGGATCGGCAGCAACAGCAAAGCGGCCGATGCCGGGAATATCCGCAGGCGCGCGATGGATCGTTCCGCCGGCATCCACGATATACTTCGCCTTGGCATCGACGTCTTCAACGCCGATATAACCCATCAATACCGGCTGGGCGTCAGCGGCCTGCGCATCGTCCGGTATCGGCATCAGTCCGCCGGCCATCCTGTCGCCGTTCATCAACAAGGTGTAGACGCCATCAGGCATGCCAGAGTCCTTCATCTGCCAGCCGATAACCTCGCTGTAATAGGCTTGCGCAGCTTGCGTATCGGTCGTCATTAAATCGTGCCAGACGAATCTGCCGGGCTTGCTCATGGAATCTCTCCGGTTGTTTAGCCTAACGTCCGCTTATTTCTTTTCCGCAATCGTCTTCAGATCGCGCAAGCCTTTCTCGAACTGGCCGCCAATCATCCTGACCATGCTGACAACCACACCGATGAGTTTCGCGACATAGTGCATCTTGCCGCTCATCTCCCAGGTTACGCGGGATTTGCCGGCGCCGGCCGGAACGATGCCGAAGACAATCCGGTTACTCCCCGCAAGCGGCTTTTCCATGTCCAGCCGCATGATCACCCTGGACGGCGCACTGCTCTCGACAATCAACAGCTTGCCGGTTCCGCCACTGCCGGAGAAGGCATTCATGGCCCCCGGCCCCGCAGCCGGACCACTGTAGGAGGACTTGACGCCGTCCTGCCTGGCGAAGGGATTCCATGTATCCATCACACGAATTTCGTTGATCATGGGAAATATTTTTTCGCGCGGCGCGGCAATCTCAATCGATCGCTCGACACGGAAATCATCCGGGCGCGTGGCAGCGAAGATTGCGATCACACCCATCGCCGCGCCAAGCAGTGCCAGCGACCAAAGCAGATATTTCATGTGGCAACTCCTCGGGACGAAACGATGCCGAGCGAACCAATCAAACCTATCCGCCGGCCAGATGCGCGAAGCCGCCCCAGAACATGCGCATACCATCGAAGGGCATGGATTTCGGATCCATATTCTGCATGAAAGGATCGGCCATCACGGCGGCAAACACCTTGTCGCGATGTTCGCGCGATTCATAGCGGGCATAACCGACAACAGTTGTCTCGCCATCGTTCAACTGCAGCGCCTGCGGGAACGAAGTGAGCTTGCCTGGCTTGACGTCGTCGGCAACCCATTCGGCATAATCGAGCGCACCATGCTTACGCCAGACCTCGGCAGACTTTTCGGCGAGCCTGAGATAGTCGCCCAGCTTCATTGAAGGGATGGGAATGACAAAACAATCGAGATATCCACCGGCCATGCTTGCCTCCCTGAATGCGCAAGATTACAATCTTTAAAAAAAGGATAATTTACTCCGAATTCAAGAGTAATTAGTTGTCAAACGATATTACTGTATGGCCGGAAAACGACACTATGAAGACGGTTGCGCTGCCGCCCACGCTCTCGAGCTGATCGGCGAGCGCTGGGCCTTGCTGATCATTCGCGAGTTGATGCTGGGTCCACGGCGATTTACCGATCTGCGCTCCGCCCTGCCCGGCATCAGCCCGAACGTGCTGACCCAAAGGCTGGACGAGCTTGAGCGGGCCTCCATCGTTGTGCGAGGCAAGCTGCCGCCGCCAGCCTCCGTGCGCGTCTACGACCTGTCGGATTGGGGCCGTGAACTGGAACCTGTGATGCTGGTGATCGGGCGCTGGGCGGCGCGCTCGCCGACATTCCCGCTTGGGCGGCAGATCAGCACCAATTCGCTGATCCTGTCCTTCCGGACGATGTTCGATCAGGCACGGGCGAAGGGCCTTTCCGGATGTATAGGACTGGTGATTGACGGACAGGAATTCACCGCCTGCATGACTACCGGAAGGCTGACAATAGAACCAGGAGCAACCGCCCAATGCGCAGCACGGCTGGAGGGTGACGCCAACATGATCGCGGCGGTGGTGTACGGCGGCATGCCGCTCGATGCCGCGATATCAGACGGCCTGCTGCAGGTGAGCGGCAAACAAGCTCTGGTGGAGCGCTTCACAGGTCTCTTTCCGCTACCCGACCGCGCGCCTGACCTCGCGGGTACAGATAAATAGACCTGCGTAGCAGCCTTGAACCGCCGCTCCTTTTGCCGCAATCTGACTGAACAAGAATGCAGATCAGGAGGCGCCAGTGATCTCTCAGGATCAGAACGACAAACTTACGCGAGTCGGCCCGGGCACGCCCATGGGCGAACTGATGCGGCGCTACTGGATTCCGGCTGCCTTCGCCGACCAGGTCGCAAAGCCGGATTGTCCGCCGGTGCGCGTGAAGCTGCTTGGCGAACAGCTGGTGCTGTTTCGCGATACAGCCGGCAGGCTCGGCCTGATAAGCGAATTCTGTCCACACCGGCTCGCATCCCTCTTCTTCGGACGCAACGAGGAGAACGGCATTCGCTGCGTCTATCATGGTCTCAAGTTCGATGTAAGCGGCGCCTGTGTCGATGTGCCTTGCGTCCCCCCATCCGAGACGGCGCAGATCGCGACGGTGAAACGAGAATTGAAGGTGAAGGCCTATCCATGCATGGAGCGGGCGGGCCTTGTCTGGACCTACATGGGACCGGAAGGACAAGAGCCGGATTTTCCGGAACTCGAATGGACGATGGTGCCCGAAAATCATCGCCATACCACGCGACATGTGCAGGAATGCAACTGGCTTCAGGCGCTGGAAGGCGGCTTCGATGCACCGCATCCACGCTTTCCTGCCCTCGTGTTCCTTGCTCGTGTGTTGAATATATATACATATATGTATGTATGTACGTATATATATATGTATATATATACATATGCC
>JAPOIA010000108.1 GCA_029979185.1 Alphaproteobacteria bacterium
GGGGAGAATCTTGCCGAACGTTCCACCATGGCGGCCATGACGCAGGCGGTTTCGCGGTGCGAGGAAGCCATGACGAAAATGGCCGACAAGTGGGATGCAACGGGCGCGGATGTCGCCATCATCTTCGGCAACGACCAGCGCGAGATCTACGGCGATGAGTTGAGCCCGCCGTTCATGGTCTATTGCGGAGACAGGATCCCGCACTATCCGGCATCCGATGCGGTAAAGGCGAACATGCCGCCGGGCATTGCCGAAGCCGATCACGGCCATGCGCCGCCGGAGCTTCGCGAATACGACGGCATTCCCGATCTTGGCGAGCACATCGTGAAGACGCTGACGGAAGCCGATTTCGACGTCACGATTTCGCGGCAGTGGCCCTCGGGCTCGAAGAACGGCGCCAGCCATGCCTTTGGCCATATCTACCGGCAGGTGATGCGCGACAAGGTTGTGCCGAATGTGCCGGTCTACCAGAACACGTTCTTTCCGCCGAACCAGCCTTCGGCAAAGCGCGCCTACGAGTTCGGCAAGACGGTCAAGAAGGCGGTGGACTCATGGCAGAGCGACAAGACGGTCGCCGCCTTCGGCTCCGGCGGCATGACCCATTTCACCATCGACGAGGATTTCGACCGCGCCTTTATCGATGCGCTGAAAAATCGTGACGTGAAGTGGCTGACGTCGATACCGCTGAAGACGCTGCAATCGGGAACCTCCGAGTTGAAGAGCTGGATATCCCTGATGGGTTACCTCGAAAACGAGGACATTGCTTTCACGGAAGTCGACTACATTCCGTGCTACCGCTCGGAAGCGGGAACCGGCACGGCGCAGGGTTTCTGCTGGTGGGATGTAAAGTAGGCAGTAACCAGATTAGTTATTCGATATACCCGTCGACGGCTGAGCCAGCAGAACGCTGGAGGGGCGTACAACTGCGGCATAACCTGCGTGGCAAAACACAACAAGCCATACATCCGCAGAAAGGATAACATGCATGGAAGCGCGCAAGATCAGGCGTCTGGTTACGGGGCACAACGACGAAGGAAAGTCTATGATACTGAGCGACGGGATCGCGACAAGCACCCTGTCGATCCAGAGTTTTGCCGGGCTCACGGTAACCGACCTGTGGGAGACGACGGTTTCTCCTGCCGACAATACCGGGAACAAAGACAATGCCGACAGGCCGGTTCACCTGGAACCGGCGCGGACCGGCACGATCTTTCGCATGGTTGAATTTCCTCCCGACGCTCTATGGCAGGGTAACGTCGATGCCGCTGCCGCCTATGGCGAAATGGGGGCCGCCCATGCGGCGGAAGGGGCGGACGATCCGACCATGCACAAGACGCCATCGGTCGATTATGCGATGGTCATGGACGGCGAAATCTGGGCGGTGATGGATACCGAGGAGCGCCTGATGAAGGCGGGGGATGTACTCGTCCAGCGCGGCACCAATCACGGATGGTCAAACCGCAGCGACCGGAACTGCCTGATGATGTTCGTGCTGTGCGGCGCCAACCCTGTCTGAACCGGAGCGCGCCTCTCACCCGACTTTAATGACCACGGCTGCGCCGGTATCTCCCGCGGCGCAACCGGTGAAAAGGCCATAGCCACCGCCATTCCCTGCGAGTTCCTCGACAAGTTCTATCACGAGGCGCATGCCGGTCGGTCCTTGTGGATGGCCGAAGATCAGCGACGAGCCGTAGTTGTTCATCTTCTCTGCCGGATAGCCGGTTTCCTGTGCAAAATACAGATCGTTCACAGCGAAGGGATTGTGGGTCTTCACGGCAGCGATGTCGGAGATGGCAATTCCCGCAGCTTTCAGCGCCGCCTGCGCTGCGGGAACGGGGGCCATGCCCATGTGTGCCTTTTCGGCGCGCGCCTGTCCGTATGACAGAAGCTGCACGCTGATGGCGGCGTCTTTGGCATGTTCCGCAGCACGCTCGCGTGAGCCAAGCAACAATCCCGCATTGCCGTCGGCGGGATGGGTCTGTGCTGCATAGGTAACCGTTCCGCCTTCGACGACGGGCGAGAGGCGCTCCAGTCCGGCGCGGGTGGTTTCGACGACGCCCTCGTCTGCCTCAATCATCGAAGCACGCCTGCCCGAGCCAACCGGTGCGGCCTGCATGTATTTTTTCTGAAAGGCACGTTCGTCCTTTATTGCATCGGAATACTGGCTGTAACGATGCAGGGTGAGGTCGTCCTGCTGTTGACGCGAAAAGCCGAACCGGGCCGCGATGTTTTCGGCAGTCTGCACCATGGATACATTCGCATACGGGTCCTTGCGGAAATTGTCCCAGACCCAGTTCTCCGACACGCCCATGCCGCCGGGGCCGGATGGGTCGGGATAGTAGATATGCGGACCGTTGCTGATGCGGTCGGCGGCAAGGGCCAGGACCAGCGAGCCCTCGCCGAGTGCGACGTCTGCCGCGACGGAGGCCAGCACGCGAGCCGAAGTGGCGCAGGCCTGGGAGATTGTCGGGCCGGCGATGGCGTCTGCGCCCATCATGGCGGCGATCCACGGAGCTCCCCAGAAACTCTGGTGCTGGGGAACGCTCATGCCGAAGTGCAGGGCGTCGAGGTTTTGCGGCGGGCAGGAGATAGCGTCGAGCATGGCGGCGCCGCAGCGTGCGGCAAGTTTCAGCGGATGTTCGCCGGCGAGCGATCCCTGCCAGCGGCAGAACGGGGTGCTCCACCAGGCGCCATAGGGAAGGAAAACATTTTCGAACCGCACTACCGCTGCTCCGTTTGTCCATGCGCCGATGTATCAGTAATTGTGCTCGATCAGTCGCGTCTTCATTTCCGCGCGCGGCAGGGTTTCGTAGGGCACAAGTTCCACGCTGGCGGTAAAGATCAGTTTTTCGCGCAGCCGTTGTTCGATGCGTTTGGCAAGAGCGATATCGGGAGCGATGCCCGGCCCGGTCTCGACCCTTATTTTCAGGGGCGGGTCGACCTTCGGGCCCGGCGCATCGATCATAATCACCATGTGGCCGCTGACCTCCGGTGCGAAGGACATCACCACATCCTTGACGGCGGAAGGCCAGACGTTGACGCCGCGCAGGATCAGCATGTCGTCGGTGCGGCCGATACATCTGAGACGCGGTCCGGTGCGTCCGCAGGAGCAGGGCGCCGTGTTGACGACGACGCGGTCGCGGGTGCGAAAGCGCAGCATCGGGTTGCACTGGCGGTCGAGGTGCGTGAGCACCAGCTCGCCTTCCACGACCGGCCGGTCCAGCGTCAGCACCGCGCCGCTATCGGGATCGATGATCTCCATGACGAGATAGTCGGGTACCAGGAAGTGGCAGCCATCCCGCGCTTCGCATTCGGCGCTGTGGATGGTGATGAGATCGGCATTGCCGATGCTTTCCGTACATTTCGCGTTCCACTCGCGTTCGATGCGGGCGCGGATTTCGGGAACGCCGCCGCCGGGTTCCGCACCGACCATGACCTTGCGGATGCCGAGTTCCGCCACCGACAGGTTCATCTTCTCGCGCGCGATCTCCGCCAGATAGAGGGCATAGGATGGCGTGGTCGCCAGCGTCGTTGCCGACATTGAACGGATGGTGGTTATCAGCCTGTCGGTCGCGCCGGTACCAATGGGCAGGAAGGTGGCGCCGATTTCCTCGATCGTGTTGGACAGCGGCAGGCCGCCGACGAAAAAGCCGATGCTCATGCCCATGGCGAAGATGTCGTTGGGGCGCAGGCCCTGCGTCCAGTAGCTGCGGGCGATGCATTCGATCCAGCGCTGCTTGTCGAAGCGCGTGATGCCGACATAGGAGGGCGTACCGGTGGTGCCGGAAGAGGCATGCACACGAACGACATCGACCATCGGCACGCAGGCATGTTCGCCGAGCGGGGGATGGTCCGCCTGGCTTTGCCGAAGCTCACTCTTTTCGGTAAAGGGTAGTTTCGCCAGATCGTCGAGCGATTTGATATCGCCGGGCAGAGCGCCGGCGGCCGCCAGTTTGCGTGCATAGAAGGGCGATTGGCTGTTGATGTAATCGAGCTGCGCGGCAAGCTTTTGTACCTGCATCGCGGCGATCGCGTCTGCCGGCATCGTCTCGATGCGTTCGTCGTAGTAGCGGCGATCAGCGTCTTTCATGAATGTGATGCCCGGTCTGCAAGAAAGAAGAGCCCAGCAATTGCCGGGCTCGAAAGACTCGCAGATGGGAGGATATTGTCAACATGGCGCGCGGCTGCAGCCGCCGCCCGTGCCTCATACCAGTTCGACTTCCCACGGGTTGTAGTTGAACAGCCACATCGAGCGTTCCTTACCCATGTCGCGGTTGCGGAAGGCTTCAAGCATGGCCTCGCGCGAGGGGTGGTGGAACAGCTTGCCGTTGGCGGAGGATTCGCGAACGATGCGGGCCGTGCGTTCGTAGCGGTTGCGCTGGTAGAGATCGAGCGCCTCCGGCAGGGCCGGCGCCTGTTTCAGCGCCCGGCTCAGCACGGCTCCGTCCTCGAAGGCCATGGCCGCGCCCTGCGCCAGATAGGGCAGGGTGGCATGGACGGCATCGCCCAGCATGGTGACGCGATTGGTGCTCCAGCCCTCGATCGGTTCGCGGATGTGTAGCGCCCACAGGTAGCAGGCGTTCTTGTCGGCATGGTCGATGAGGCCCTGGATGATCGGATGCCAGCCCTTGAAGTCGGCCTTCATCTCGTCCCAGCTGTGCTTGGTGGTCCAGCTTTCCTCGGCCGGACGTTCCTTTTCGATCAGGCCGACGAAATTGATCAGCTCGCCGCGGCGCAGAAAATAGGTTACCGCATGGCCGCCGGGCATCATCCACAGGCGCTGCTCGATGCGCGGCATCAGTCCTTCGACTTCCCTGGTCGGCACGGTGATGCGCCAGGCGACGTCGCCGGTATAGATAGGGTTCTGCTTGCCGAGCATCTGCTCGCGGACGGCCGATTTCAGCCCGTCCGAGCCGATCAGCAGATCGCCGGAAGCGCGCGCATCGTTTGCAAAACGGGCAATTACCCGGTCGTCCTTCTCCTCGTAGGAGACGAGCCGGTGGCCGACATGAATGCAGCCGGGTTTCAGTTCCAGAACGCGGTTGGCCAGAAGATCGTGAATGTCGGACCGGTGGACGTGGTAATAGGGGGCGCCGTGTGCCCGTTCATGAGCCCCGGACAGTTCGAACGACTGGATGATCTCGCCTGTATCGCCCATGCAGAAGGTATAGGCTTCCGGGCGCACGGCGGTCTGGCCGAGTATCTGGCCGACGCCGATGTGGTTGAGCACATGCATGGCGTTGGCGCTGATCTGGATGCCAGCTCCGACTTCCCCAAGCTCGGGAGCCTGTTCGTACACTTCCACGTCGTGGCCGTCCATGAGCAGGCAGGCTGCCGCCGCCAGTCCGCCAAGTCCTGCGCCGTTGATGATGATCTTCAGTTTCTGGTCCACGTCCGGTTCCTTGTTCTTGCTTGCGCAAACATTGGCCCGCGCCGGGCGGGCGACTGTAGTTTGTCCGGCTCATAGCCGGTCATGCCCCCGTTCCGCAACGGTTCGCTGCAACGAAGTTACTGGCGATATTGCCAGGGTGATCCGCCAGTGCAGCGTGGGAGCCTGCCGCATATAGGGCGCTGGCCGCGATTTTCCGCGCCGTCCGGTCCCTGGCGGCTGACAGAAATCCTGTGCCGACATCGCCGCCTGCCTGATGCTGTGCATCGGCGCAGACGAGCGCCATCAGCGCCAGTTCCGCATCGCCATGATTGTCGCGGAAGACGGGCTCCCCGGCGATACCGGCATCGTGCGCGGTTTTGTGTACCGATTCGTTGGCTTCGATCAAATCCGCGACCTGCGGCGAGAGCGCTGCACTGTCCTGCCCACCGGCGGAATGGCTGGCGGCGGTGAAAAGCTGCGTGAAAATCTCCGGTCCCGCCCCCTCGCTCCAGCGCCATTGCACGAAGCGCAATTTGTGGGCTTGCGGCTGTCGGTAGATGCGGGAGGCGACAATCGCCCGCCGCGCCAGCTGCTCGACGATGGCCGAGCGTCTTTCATCGTGCCGGACGGTCAGCGCCAGTTCAGCGGCGGCAAGGGTGGCGAGGGAAGCGGCGGCACGGGCGCCGGCGATGATTTCCAGCGCCCCGGGTTCCGTTGGCTGCGCGACGCCGGCAGCGCCGAAGACGAAGGCACGGGCCAGGGATACATCCAGCAGTGTGGCGGCGATGTCGCGGTCGCTGGCGTGGGATTCTCCGGCACGGGCCATCAGCGCGCCGCCGAGACCGGCCAGTTCTGCACCCAGCCCGAGCTGGACGGCAAAGCGCATGCGGTCGAGCAGATCGTGCGCCTGTGCGCCCCTTGCGAGGATATCTGTGGGTGTGATGGCGCAGTTGTCGAAACGGAACGCGCCGAGCTGGTTGCCGGTCACATCGCTAAGGCTTGAATATTCAACGCCCGGATTGTTCTTCGAATACAGGAAGACGACGATGCCGTCGGGGCCTTGCGCTTCGGCAAGAAATTGCTGCGCCTGCCCGGCATCGGGAACCGCAAAGCGGGTGCCGGTGATCGAAAGGTTTCCGTCCGGGCCGATCTGGGCAGTCAGGCCGCCGCCGGCGCCCATCACCATTGTCCTTGCGCCGCTCTGCAGCGCTGGAAGCACCGGTGCTCCGCCGTCCAGCATTTGTCGCAACGCAGCATGCGCGGCGGGAGCATCGCTGGCTGCAAGCGTCGCTGCTGCGCCTGCAACGGGAGCAAAAGTCATTGGCAGGGCGAAGGCGCCGAAGATTTCCGCAGCGGTCAGGAAATTCGCCATGCCCGCACCGTATCGGGTACCGCCGGCCAGAATGCCGGTGAAGCCAGCCCTGGCCAGCGCCTGAAACCATTCGCTGCGCGGCAGTGATGCATTGTCCCATTTGCGGGCGATCAGCTGTGCGCGCACGGTTACATAGGGATCGAGACCGGCCATGCTGTCCGGAGTCTTGTTGTCCGAAGCTTTGCCGCCCGATGCGTTGGCGGGGGCGGTTGCGGATGTCTCAGCGGAAGTGTCAGCCATGTGTCGCCGTCCCGTTTGCGTATTCCTGCCCGTATTGCCGTTTTGGCAGTTTCGCCAATTTGCAATCTTGCCCGCTGTACCGCCGGGTTATTGTCCCTGTCGGACAGCTTCGCTGCCTTGCGGCGTGCGCATTTGTATTGTCCCCTCTCCCTTGTTAAACCAAGGATGAAAAGATCGCCAACTCCCAATTGACGCATAGATCGGGGCGTTTCCATGCGACAAGAAGACAACGAACTCCTGACCCGCACCGATGCCGGCACGCCGATGGGCGAGATGTTCCGGCGCTACTGGCTGCCGGCCATGCTTGACAGCGAACTGCCGGAGCCGGACTGTCCGCCGGTGCGCCTGAAACTTCTCGGCGAACGGCTGATCGCCTTTCGCGACAGCGATGGCAAGCTCGGGCTGATCGACGAATTCTGCGCCCATCGCGGCGTTTCGCTGTGGTTTGGCCGCAACGAGGAATGCGGTTTGCGCTGCCCCTATCACGGCTGGAAATTCGACGTCACCGGCCAGTGCACCGAGGTGCCGTCCGAGCCAGAAGAATCCGGCTATGCGAAGAAGATCAAGCTGAAATCCTATCCGCTGCGCGAAGCGGGCGGGGTGCTGTGGGCCTATATGGGGCCGCCGGAGGAAGAGCCGCCGCTGCCGGGGTTCGAATGGACGGGCCTCGGCCCGAAGCACCGCTATTTCTCCAAGCGGCTGCAGGAGTGCAACTGGCTGCAGGCCTTTGAAGGCGGCATCGATTCCGCGCATGTGTCCTGGCTGCATTCGGCTGATCTGCACAAGGATCCGCTGCATCGCCAGACCAAGGGCGCCAACTATCAGAAGGATCGCAAGCCGAGTTTCGAAATCCTGGAATCGGATGGAGGGCTTTACATCGCTGCACGGCGCGATGCCGAGGAAGGCCACTATTACTGGCGTATCACCCAGTACATCATGCCGTTCTACACGATGATCCCGCCCTATGGCGGCAATGCACTGAATGGCCATGCCTGGGTGCCGATCGACGACGAGAACTGTTTCGCCTGGACCTTCACCTATCATCCGGCGCGTGAACTGACCGGCCACGAAGTGGAAGTGATGGACGGTGGCGGTGGCATTCACGTGAAGTATGTGCCGGGCACCTTCCGGCCGCTGGCCAACAAGGACAACGACTACATGATGGATCGCGCGGCGCAGAAGGCCGGAGAGACCTACAGCGGCATCCGCGGAATTGCGATCCAGGATGCATCCTTGCAGGAGAGCATGGGGCCGATTGTCGACCGGACGAAGGAAAACCTCTGCACCACCGACAATGCGATCATCCTGGCCCGTTCGCGGTTGCGCAAGGCGGCGCTGGCGTTGCGCGACAAGGGGCAGGCGCCTCCCGGCGTGGCGCCTCATTGCCACGCAGTGCGCCCGGCAACCTATGTGCTGCCGGACAAGGACTCTTTCCTCAGTGTCGAGGAGAGGGCGCTGCATGCGAAGGCGGGCACCGAACCGG
The DNA here is from genome assembly GCA_029979185.1 of Alphaproteobacteria bacterium. Lineage (GTDB taxonomy): Bacteria > Pseudomonadota > Alphaproteobacteria > Rhizobiales > Beijerinckiaceae > Terripilifer. The sequence continues at coordinate 8,467 of JAPOIA010000108.1, forward strand.
TGGCGATCTGAGGGGCTGAGCGGTCGTGCGATACGGCGGGGAGTGAAGCTGCGCGCCGGGTGTCTCTGGCCGGTATATGGACATGCACTCGGATATTGCCACACCCTGCGGCTTCCGCCGTGTGCCGGACAAGCTGGGGCCGCTGCTGACGGGTTCGGGTAACGAAGCGCTTGCCGGTCACTTGCCGGTCACTTTCCGGTCACTTGCGGATCACTTGCGGGTCACTTGCCGATCGTCATCGACGATCATCCGAAAGCGTTGTAGGTGCTGGACGAGGTTCTTTGAGCGGAACCGGGGAGCCGGACTGCGCGTCGAATTCCCGAAGCACCGGCTGTGTCAACCGGACGCGATGATACGGGATACGGGTCCGGTTTTTCCGGTTTCCCGCCCGGCCCCGGGATTGGCTCCCGTCCCTACGTCAT
>JAPOIA010000109.1 GCA_029979185.1 Alphaproteobacteria bacterium
TGCGCGCACCAATTAACCAGTTTCTTCGCCAGCGTTCGTTGTCGCGCACCATTGAATAAGGCAATCTTCGTCACGACGATGCGCTGCAACTCAGCGGGTATGGGACCCACGATATCAATGCCGGGCACGACCAGCAGTTCGCAGATTTGCTGGAACGCCAATTCCGCTTCCCCGTCAGCGACGACATGGCCGATATAGCCGCCCGGCTTTGGCACGGCCCTGGGCAATACAACATCGGCTATTCCCAGTCGTTCCAGCAGTATGGGAAAATACGAACCGCTCGGCCCGAATTGCGTGTGAGCGACGGAATTTGCCGTAAGCAAGGCCTGACGGAACTCTTCCAACGAATTTATGGGCGGCCGCGGCGCACCCGCTCTCACCGCTAGGCCGATCAGCGACTGCGCGAAAGAACGGCTGGTAGCCGAATCCAATATGCCCGCGGCAACAAGCTTGTCGATGGAGGCTTCATGCAGTACGGCAAGATCACCGCGCTCACCGTGTTCTATGCGTTCCAAAGCATTTTTCGTCGAGTCGACGATGATCTCCACATTGCACGAACACTCCGCTTCAAAATCCGCAATCAGTTCTTCCAGCACCGGGCGATTGGTATTGCTGGTTCGCAGGCGAAGCGCTTAATTCATCGGGCAGAGTCACTTCGTATAGCTGGGCAAAGCCGGCTTTATCAGAGGTAAAGAGAATGTGCCTGCCATCCGGCGAGAAGCGCGGATGCGGATGCGTATGCTGCCGGGCCTGCACTTCGACTGGACCATCATTGTAGGGGAACGGCCCCGCCCAGTGCGCACCTTCTGAACTCGCATTGGAAGCGGCGACAAAGTACGCAGCGCTTTCCCCCTGCTCCTGTGCGAAGATGTGAATGCCGCGATCAGGAAAATTAGAATCGCATACGAATTTGCGCCCCGAATCGTCCGGTGCAGCATGCCAGGCAGGGAAGCGTGTTATCCATCGTGCTTGGCCAGTGGTGCTATCGATCAGCCGCGTGCCCCGCGGCCAATCGACGAAGCTGACGGACTTTGTGCCGGGCACCCAGACTTCGTGAGTAACCCACTGCATGCGATCTTCGCGCGCGTAGAGGCGGCGATTACCCCTGCCCGAGCGATCCGTAATCCAGACTCGGTCGGTCAGCGGACCTGCGTAAAGAATGAGATCGTCATCGTCCGGGCAAAATTGCGGATGCCCTATGGTATCGCGCTCGATAATGACGCTTGTGGCGCCAGTCTGCGTATCGACAAGAACGAAGCGGGTAACCGGCCCGCTCCTTACCGGAATTGCCCACCAGCGGCCGCTGGCGCTTAGCGCCGTCGTGCCCATGGCTGCGCCGACCATGCCCTTCTCGCGCATTTCCGCCACGCCGAAATCGGCGAGTTGCGTTTCGGCAAAAGTCTCGACATCCGTGCACCAGGCCGCAGCACCGGCGGTATAGTAGACATGGCGACCATCCGGCGAGGCGATCAACGACCATTCGGCAAGATCGGGCCTGTCGGTTACCTGCACGAGCTGACCGGTTGCGCGATCCTCGAAAAATATCTGCGGCGTTCCTGTGCGCCAGGAAATGAAGAACAGGCGATGCATGGCCCTGTCATATGCCGGGACAAAGAAAAACGGATGATGATGGATGCTTGCATGCCGTGTTATCTGACGGATTGCGAGGCCCGACACCGGATCGCGCGACCATACAGCCTCTGCTGGATAGCAGGCGCCGGCACTCATGCGCCTGCTCCCGTTTGTGCAGGCGGCGCGTTCATACGTGCAGACAGCCAGAACCAGACGAGCATCATCGTACCAGCCACAAGCCCCGCACCCCAAACGATCGTACCGGTGGGCGCCAGCACGGCTGCCAGGCCGGCCAGACCGGTGGCAAGACGCTCGGCGCTATTCAATCGGCGGAACCAGTATCCACCAAGAGAAGCAGCCCAGATTGTCGTTGCGGCAAAAAGGCCAGCGGAAACGAGCGCAATCTTCGCATAGCTACCCGTAAACAGCACCGCCTCGTCGAAAATGAAACTGAACGGCACGAAAAACGCGACCGCCGATAGGGCGAAGGCCGCCATGCTGGTGCGCATGACGCTGCCACCGGACAGGCCTGCAGCGGCATAGGCAGCCAGCGCGACGGGCGGCGTTACCATCGACAGGACGCAATAGTAGAAAATGAAGAAGTGAGCGGACAGCGCACTGATATCGAATGCCTTCAGCGCCGGTACGTACAGCACCGCGCCGATGATATAGGCCGCAACTGTCGGCAGCCCCATGCCCATGATGATGCAGCCCAGAATAACCAGTATCAACGAGCCGACGGCCGTGCCTCCGCTGGCGCCGATCATCGAGTTGGCGAATTTCAGCGCCAGGTTGGATTGCACCGATACAGCGATGATGATTCCAATGGCGGCAATGGGCACTGCAATCTCGGCAACCTGCTTGGTCGCATCGCGGATAGCTTCTAGAATGCCATCGAACGACATGAAGGTCGAGCGGCGCAGAAACGCGGCGATGAAGCAGGCTGCGGTTGCGAAGACGGCGGCGTATTGCGCCGAGTAACCCCACATCAGCGCGCCGACCAGGACAAGCGGCGGCAGCAGCAGATGCAGGCGCGGCAGGATCGGCGGGATCTCGGCCAGATCCTTTTCCGGCAAGCGCTCGGTACCATCGCGCCGCGACGAAAGATCGGCAATCAGGAACAGCGACAGGTAGAATGCCAGCGCAGGTATGAGCCCGGCCAGAGCAATGCGCGCATAGGGAAGATTGAGCAGTTCCGCCATCACGAAAGCAGCAACGCCCATGATCGGCGGCATGAGCTGACCACCGGTCGATGCGATTGCCTCGAATGCCCCCGCCCGTTCGGCAGTAATGCCGCAACGGCGCATCAAGGGAATGGTGAAAACGCCCGTGGCCGTGACATTGGCGACGGCACTGCCGGAAATCGTTCCCATCAGGCTACTGGAGATGATTGCCGCCTTGGGAGCACCGCCCGTGGCACGGCCAGCGACACGCAGGGCGACGTCGATGAAGAGCTGACCGCCGCCGACCGCCGAATACATGGAACCAAAAATAATGAAGTAGAAAACAAACTGGACCGAGGTTGCTGTCGTGATGCCGAGGACGCCGGTCGTTGTCATGGTCATGATTTCGACCAGCTCGCCATAGCCGAACCCGCGAAAGTAAAGCCATGCCGGAAGGTATTTGCCGACATAGACATAGGCCAGGAAACCGAGAATAACGCCCAGCAGGATCCACCCAACCGCCCGGCGCACGCCTTCCAGCAGCAGTACGAGAATGACCGGAAACCTGATCCGGTCGATCAGTTCGACGTCCGAAACATTCTCCATGCGCGCGGAAAGGCGCTCGCCCTGATGCAGATAGTAGACCGCAACAGCGACAACGCCAGCCAGAAGCAAGGCATCGACGCCAGCGCGCCAGAGGGCTGGCTTGTCCTTCCGGCGCAGGGGCCGCCACAGGATCAGCAGGCCCAACGCAAAGACAAGATGCACCGGCCGCTCAAGCAGGGGCTGTTGCGGATGCAGTAATATCCAGACCTGAAAGAACAGAAATCCCGCACCAAGCCAAAGGCGCGGATCCATAAAGCGATGCGGGGATTGCGTCATGATTTATCCGGTAGCGAAACGGCCGGGCAAAAGCACCCGGCCGTCATGGTTGGGCTGGTTACATCCAGCCGCGTTCCTTGTAGTATTTGACTGCGCCCGGATGCAGGGGAATACCTGTGCCGGATGCCTTCCATGCATTTTCCGGCTTGAAGCGCTTCCATGCCGGATGGGCATCGCCCATCTGCTTGGCGCTTTCGACAAGGGTCTTGGTGATCTGATAGGCTGTAGCGTCAGGCAGCCTGTCGCTGGCGATCAGAACCGTTCCAAGGTCCGCGCCGGTATTGGCGCCTGCTTGGCCCTTGAACCACGGACCGTATTTTCCGGTCGCCAATCCATTCTTTGCCAGCAGCGCCAGCGACTCTTTCGGAAGATCAACGAAGCGCACATTGCCGGTAAGGCTGACTTCGGTGATCGTCGGATGGCGGTTGATGATCGTATCGAAATAGATGTCGCCATTACCGTCGCGGATGACGCTGGCGATCTGCGATACGGCGACCTGTACGATGGCGCCGCCATTGGCCTTGATCTTGGCGCGGCTAGAGCCGAGAGATTCCAGGATCATGTCTACTGCGGGAACGGCGCTGGAGCCGGTTGGCTTCATGACTATGCGCACCGGCTTGCCCGACTTGATTATCTTGACGAGATCGGCGGTCCCCATCTTCTTGATGAAATCTTCCCGGATCATTGCGCCGACGTAGACGGAGTTCAATCCACCGACGAGCGCGCGAATCTTGTCCGCCTTCTTGCCCTTGTAGATTTCATGTCCGTTGCGCGCCCAAACCGCAGTTGCAACATTGGACAGGGCAATTTCCGCCTTGCCGGCCTGCACGACCATCGGATTGGCTACACCGCCGCCACGGGCGATGATCTCGACATTCGTGCCTTTGAGTTTGGGCTCAAGCATCTTTTCAAGGGTTGCAGCAAATACGTACCAGGCCGAACCAGTTCGCATCGCGCCGATGCGAATATCGGCAGCAAATGCCTGCGTCGATGTCGTGGCAACACATGCGGCGAATGCCGCGCCTATCACTAGCTTTCCAACTGGGTTCTTCATCGCTTCCTCCCTTTTCTCAGAGCTGGTTCGGATATGATACCCCGCCCCTCACCTTTAGCGCTTGCGACATATCTCGCGCAGCCGCAAGCGCCGGTCCAAGTGCGCGATCCCTGAATTCTTCAACGCTAGTCCGCATGACCAGGCCGGTTATGCTGATCGCGGCCAGTGGCCGCCTGTCATCATCCAATACCGGTACGGCCAGCACGCGCAGGCCATTGGCAAAATATGAATCCCGCAAACAATAGCCGTCCCTGCGGATGGTTTCCAATGCATCCGCCAATTCCTGCGAGCCGACCGGCACCGGTGGCATGTCAGCGCTGCGGGATGGCTGGCTCAAGACCTGCGCCAGCTGGGATTTCGGCAAGAAGGCCAGCAAGGCCTGGCCAATAGCGCTGCAATGGGCCGGGATGGTGCTGCCGACCCTGATCTCGACACCCAGGCGATCATGTCCGGCGCGAACGCGCTCGACGTATAAAATATCGCTGCCTTCAAGGGTTCCGAGACTGGCTGCCTCGTGCACTTCGCTGACCAGCGAATGCAGGACAGGGCGCGCCAGTTCGGGAATGGAGTGACGGCCGATTGCGCGGAAGCCAAGATCCAGAACCTTCATCGTCAGCCGAAACAGCTTCTTGTCTGCTATCCGCTCAATATAGCCATGCACCGTGAGCGTATTGAGCAGCCGATAGGTCGTGCCCGGATCAAGGCGGGCGACCTGCGCCACTTCGCTCAGGGTCATTTCCGGGCGCTCGGCGGAAAACGCTTCCAGCACGCGCAGTCCCTTGATCAGCGAATTGACCAGATTGCGCTGTTCAGGCGCAGCAGCGCTGCGACCCGGCGGGGCAGTTTGGCCAACGGCATTGCTGCCTATGGTGCTGGTTCCACCCATAAACGCTACTCCGCGGCGCTGTTGGCGCCAGCACGCACCTGTCTGCCTTGCCGAATCGAGGAGCGAAGCTCTTCCGTTGCATCGCGGTCGGGCCTGCCGTTCGCATCCAGCACAACACCATAAGTATCGCGCGCGATGGAGGCGCTGACATATTCCTGACGGACATCATTGGCGACCAGATCAATATCGCGCTCCAGAGGGTCGCCGAAACCGCCGCCGCCGCCCGACTGCGCGAGAAAAGCATCGTCGCGGCGCAACCGGCCAAGGACCTTTGCGTTTTCCGGTTCCGGCTCCCAGGTATCGCCACGGCGGATGCGTACCTTATTGCCCATTGCCGCTTCGCCGCCCTCAAGCCCCCAGGGCTGGCAATGCATGCGATCGACACGGGAGGTAATGGACATGGGCGAAAGCGCCTGCATGCACATTTCAACCCCCATGCCGCCGCGCTGGCGGCCAGCGCCACCGCTGTCGTTGCGCAACCGGAAGTATTCGATCAGGAATGGATACTTCGCTTCCAGCTGTTCGATCGGCGAGTTGTGGGTATCGCCATCGTTGATGCACACGGTAGCGGCCACACCATCCTCGTTGCGTTTGGCGCCCCAGCCGCCGCCGAGCGGACCGATACCGGCGATGAAGAAGCGTCCGTCCTTCGGCGACAGGCCATGGAAATATGTCATCAGCAGATCGGCATGGTGGCCGGCAATCGTCCGGTCAGGAATGGCCGGAGCAACGGCCTTGAAGATCGTATCGATGACAGTCATCGGAAACGTCATCCATACGCGCATCGGGAACGGACGCTCGGCGCTGATGACGCGGCCCTTCGGCACGATCACATCAAGCGAGCGAAAGCTGCCATCGTTTACCGGATATTCGGTCGGCGTGGTCAGGCACTTGTACGCCACCTGCGCGCAGGCAAAACCGGTCGTAATGCCGGAGTTATAAAAGCCACGCACCTGCGCGCCGACATCGGTAAGATCGACGGTCATGCGATCTCCGGATACTTCCACGCGCACCTTGATCGGAATGCGCTTGCCGATATCGAGGCCGTCATCATCCATGAAGCTTTCCGCCTCATAGACGCCATCGGGAATGCTCAACGTATTGGCGCGCGCCTGCGCTTCCGTCTGGTCCATGATCGCCGAAATCGCGCCGTCCACCGCCTTGCGGCCATAGCGATTGAGTAGCTCGGAAAAGCCGCGTTCGCCGGTCTTGATGGCGGTAATCTGGGCCCGTAGATCGCCGAGCGCCCGCTCGGGCATGCGTACGTTCATGGCGATGATATCGACCAGTTCCTCATTCACAACGCCTTCGCGCTGGTACTTTACGATCGGGATCTGGATGCCTTCGGAAAAGATGTCGGTTGTAATCTGTCCCAATGCTCCGCCGACATCGAGCCAGTGCGCCATGCAGCAGGCAAATCCTGCAATTTCGCCTTCATGAAAGATCGGCAACGTAAAGGTGAAATGATTGAGGTGGCTACCGGTAATATAGGCATCGTTGGTGACAAGTATGTCGCCGGCCTTCATACCGTCGAGGCCATATTTTTCGATTTTCGCCTTTACCGTTTCGGCCATGCCGCGGATGAACATCGGCAGGCCAAGACCGATGGACACAGTCTCGCCTTTCGGTGTGAACAGTCCGACAGTGAAATCCAGCGCCTCGTATATGATCATGTTATACGCGGTGCGCATCAGATTGGTCTTCATGTCCTCCGTGACGGCGACAAGACCGTTGCGAATGATCTCCACGGTGACGGCATCGACATCCGGCGCGGCTTTGGTCTGGATGTTCATCAGCGGTCACTCCCGATGGTCATGTGCAGATTGCCGAAGGCGTCGATGCGCAGGCTGTCGCCCGGCTGTACCACAGTGGTCGAGGCATGTTCCTCGACGAGTGCAGGACCCGTGAAGGTCTGTCCGGCTTGCAGCTGACTGCGGTCGTAAACCGGCGTATCGACATGCGCGCCGACCGAGCGAAAATACACCGGCTTGCGCCGCACAATGGCGGCCGATGAATCAACAGCACCCGCAGCAGCGGCCTGTTGCGGCGGCTTGGTCATGATGCCGCTGACCGTCATGCGCAGGCTGACTATTTCAGACGGTTCACCCGGAGCAGAGGTTCCATAGCGCACCGCATGAATTTCATCGAAATGCTTCTTGATCGCACCGCGGTCCTCACCGTGAATGAATTGTGCCGGCAGGTCCACGGTGACAGCATGTTCCTGGCCGACGTAGCGCATGTCGGCGGCATATTCGACGGTGATGTCGCCGGGACGGATGGAAGATTGCGCAATGGCGTCACGGCCCTCGCGTTCCATCGCGCCCCACATTTCGGCCAGTTCAGAAAATTCAACTTCGGCCAGGCGATGGAAGCAGGAACGGACATAGTCATAGCGCAGATCACTATAGAGCATGCCGAATGCGGAGAAATGCCCGGGTGAGAAAGGTATGATCACATTGCGGATGCCAATTTCACGCGCGATTGCCGAAGCATGTAGCGGACCCGCGCCGCCATAGACGACGAGCGCGAACTTGCCAGCATCCAGTCCGCGATCGGTGGTTACCGCGCGCACGACATGGGCCATGGCCGTGACCGCGATGCGGACGATGCCGTCGGCAGTCCGGGTCGCATCGAGAGCCAGCGGTCCGCCAATGATGTCCATGGCGGCACGCGCAGCATCGGCATCGAGCGCCATCTCTCCGCCAAGAAAATGCCCGGGATCAAGACGCCCGAGAATCAGGTTGGCATCCGTGACAGTCGGTTCAGTTCCGCCGCGGCCATAGCAAGCCGGCCCGGGCATGGATCCGGCGCTTTGCGGACCGACGCGAAGGCCGCCGCCTTCAACCACCCGTGCGATGCTGCCGCCGCCTGTGCCCGCCTCGAAGATGTCGATCATCGGAATCTGGATCGGCAACGCCTTTTCGTATCCGCCGATCAAAGCGCTGCCTGTTGTCAGCGGCTTGCCGTCATGGATGACGCCGGCCTTTGCCGTTGTCCCGCCCATGTCGAAGGCGATGGCGTCTCTCAAGCCCATCTGCGCACAAAGCGCCTGCGTGCCGATTACGCCGGCTGCCGGCCCCGATTCCAGCATGCGCACGCAGTATTGCCGGGCATGGTCGACCGGAAAGAGGCCCCCCGTGGATTGCACCGCATAGAAGCTGCCCTTGAAGCCATCCTTCAGGATCTGGTCTTCCAGCTCGCCGAGATAGTGCGCGACACGCGGGCCGATATAGGCATTGGCGGCGGTGGTCGAGACGCGCTCGAACTCCCGGTATTCCTGCGACAATTCGTGAGAAGCAGTAACGAAGGCCCCTGGTAGCTC
>JAPOIA010000010.1 GCA_029979185.1 Alphaproteobacteria bacterium
CTGATGCTTTTCGCAGTTGCGGGACCGATCTGCCAAAGGTCAAATGCAGTGCAGCAAAAGCATGCGATTGGGCGACGGAAATTAAACAGCCCCGAAGCGGACCTGATCGCATCCCAACTGTCTGACGCACCGGAAACAGGAGACTCAAGTCCATGGCAAGTGACATCGTAATTGTTAGCGCGGCGCGTACCGCAGTCGGATCCTTCAATGGCGCTTTCGCCGACGTTCCCGCACACGATCTTGGCGCCGCCGCCATTTCGGCCGCGCTGGAACGCGCAAAAGTCGACGCAAGCGACGTCGATGAAGTGATCATGGGTCAGATCCTGACTGCTGGCCAGGGTCAGAACCCCGCCCGTCAGGCAGCCATGAAGGCTGGCGTTCCGCAAGAGAAAACCGCCTGGAACCTCAACCAGCTCTGCGGCTCCGGCCTGCGTTCGGTTGCAATCGGCATGCAGCAGATCGCCAACGGCGATGCAAAGGTGATCGTCGCCGGCGGCCAGGAGAACATGTCGCTTGCCCCGCATGCCGGCTACATGCGCTCCGGCACCAAGATGGGCGACTTCAAGATGCTCGACACCATGCTGAAAGACGGCCTGATGGATGCTTTCAACGGCTATCATATGGGCATTACGGCTGAAAACGTCGCCGCCAAGTGGCAGATCAGCCGCGACGAGCAGGACAAGTTTGCACTGGGCTCCCAGAACAAGGCAGAAGCCGCCCAGACCGCCAGCAAGTTCAAGGACGAGATCGCACCCTACACGGTCAAGACCCGCAAGGGCGATATCGTGGTGGATGCCGATGAATATATCCGCGCCGGCACGACATTGGACGCCCTGCAGAAGTTGCGCCCGGCCTTCAACAAGGAAGGCACGGTGACCGCGGGTAACGCATCGGGCATCAATGACGGCGCCGCCGCCGTCGTGCTGATGAGCGCTGCTGATGCCGAAAAGCGCGGCCTGACGCCGATGGCCCGCATCGTCTCCTGGGCAACCGCCGGCGTCGATCCGGCGGTCATGGGCTCAGGTCCGATTCCTGCCTCGCGCCAGGCGCTCGCCAAGGCTGACTGGAAGGTCAAGGATCTGGATCTTGTGGAAGCCAACGAAGCCTTCGCTGCCCAGGCGCTGGCCGTGAACAAGGACATGGGCTGGGATCCGTCCATCGTCAACGTCAACGGCGGTGCGATCGCAATCGGCCATCCTATCGGCGCTTCAGGCGCACGCGTCCTGAACACGCTCCTGTTTGAAATGCAGCGCCGCGGCTCGAAGAAGGGCCTGGCGACCCTGTGCATCGGGGGCGGCATGGGCGTTGCCATGTGTCTCGAGCGCTAGGAACATCCGGCAAATTCCCCGGCCGCCGGCCATGCGGCGGCCGCACACTGGAGGAACACAATGGCACGGACAGCACTGGTAACCGGGGGCACGCGCGGCATTGGCGCAGCCATCTGCAAGGCGTTGAAAGACGCTGGCTACAATGTTGCAGCAAACTATGCCGGCAACGACGAAACCGCGGAAAAGTTCAAGCAGGAAACCGGCATTGCCACCTTCAAGTGGGACGTCAGCGACTATGACGCCTGCGCTGCCGGCATTGCGAAGGTCGAAGCGGAAGTCGGACCGGTCGACATTCTGGTGAACAATGCCGGCATCACCCGTGACGGTTTCTTTCACAAGATGAAGCCGGAACAATGGACCGCCGTCATCAACACCAACCTGAACTCGCTGTTCAACATGACCCGCCCGGTGATTGAAGGAATGCGCGACCGCAGCTTCGGCCGTATCATCTGCATTTCCTCGATCAATGGCCAGAAAGGTCAGGCCGGGCAGGCAAACTATTCCGCGGCCAAGGCCGGCGAAATCGGCTTTGTCAAAGCGCTGGCTCTGGAAGGCGCCTCCAAGAATATCACCGCCAACGCCATTGCCCCGGGATATATCGGCACGGAAATGGTGCGCGCCATTGCCCAGGACGTGCTGGACAAGCATATCCTGCCGCATATTCCGGTGCGCAGACTTGGCGAGCCTGAGGAAATTGCACGCTGCGTAGTGTTTCTGGCTTCCGACGATGCCGGTTTCATCACCGGCTCGACACTGTCCGCCAATGGCGGACAGTACATGGTCTGAGTCTGTTCGCTAAAACGGACCGCCGGACCGCAAGAAAGCAGTTCCCGTTGCAAGACGAAATGCCGGGCCGTCAACAGACGCCCAGCATTGTTGTGTCAAAGCCTGATTGCTGCGCAGATCAGCCGCAGTCCTGATAGCGGGCCATCTGCTGCTGCAGATCGGCCACCAGCTTTTTCAGTTTGGCGTTTTCCCGCTCCAGTTCACGCATCTTGTCGGCGATGCCTGCCCCGACGGGAAGACCATGGCCCGCACCCGGACCAGTGGGTATGGCCGTCTGGTTGACCATCTCGTTGACGAAGCCAACGCCGACTTCCTTACCGATGCGCCATATGACCAGTGCTGTAAAGGTTCGTCCCTTCTGGGGAATGTGCAATTCGAACTGCTGCGGAAAGGTGATCAGTTCGTCGACGATGATCTTGGCGCCCGATTCGGAGAAGTTCCGCACAAGGCAATCGATCGAGGAATTGCGGTTGTTGAAAATGATCGACGCGCGGAAAACCGTGCGTGCCCTTATCACTTTTCTCTGTTCAGCCATGATATTGTCCCAAAAACCCCGCTTGTAACGCAGGTTAACTCAACACCAGAAGTTTGAATGAACGGTTGTCAGCTGCCAGGCGGATCATTTTTTCAGACGCAATTAAGTCAATTCCGTACTTTACGGTTAATAGCGGCTGAACCTGTACCGCCAGCGGCGCCCGGCATCCGCATCCCCTCCAGTAACCGCAGGCAACAGGTCAAAGCATTTTGGCCGCTCCATGGTTGTTGGTGTATAAGGCGGGCATGAATGATCATACCCTATCCGATCCGCACGCCCCGGCAGCGCCCGTTGGCGCAACGATCGCCCTGACCCCGACCGGCTGCGAAGCGGCGCCCCTTCCCTCGCTTGCCGGACTGACGCGAGCGCAATTGACCGATGTCCTGCGCGATGCCGGCGTGGCCGAGCGCGAGTTGCGCATGCGCACGACGCAGCTATGGCACTGGATCTACCATCACGGCGTGACCGACTTCGGTCGCATGCTGAACATGTCGAAGGCCATCCGCGCATCCTTGGCTGAACGCAATTCTCTCGCCCGCCCGGCAATCGTCAGCGAACAGGTCTCCCGCGACGGCACCCGCAAATGGCTGCTGCGCATGCCGCCCGTTGATAACCGCGACAAGGGGGCGGAGGTGGAATGCGTCTACATCCCCGAGAGTGACCGCGGCACCTTGTGCGTTTCCAGCCAGGTCGGCTGCACGCTGAACTGCAGCTTCTGCCACACCGGGACGCAGAAGCTCGTCCGCAACCTGACCGCGCAGGAAATCGTCTCGCAGGTGATGGTCGCCCGCGAACGGCTAGGCGACTTTCCCGGCGGCCAGCCGCCGGAAGATGGCGGCCTAATCCCCAGCGGCGAGGGCGTGCGCGCCGTCTCCAACATCGTCTTCATGGGTATGGGCGAGCCGCTCTACAACTTCGACAACGTCCGCGATGCGCTGGCTATCATGAGCGACGGCGAAGGCCTGTCCCTGTCGCGGCGGCGCATAACAGTCTCGACCGCTGGCGTCGTGCCCCAGATCCATGCACTTGGCGAACAGGTCGGCGCCATGCTGGCGATTTCGCTGCATGCCACCAACGACGACTTGCGCAACGAGCTCGTGCCGCTCAACAAGAAGTACAGAATTGCGGAGTTGATGGACGCCTGCCGCGCCTATCCCGGCCTTGGCAATGCGCGGCGCATCACCTTCGAATATGTCATGCTGAAAGGCGTCAACGATTCTCCCGCTGAAGCGCGGGCGCTGGTGCGGCTCCTGAAGGGTATCCCGGCAAAAATCAATCTCATCCCCTTCAATCCCTGGCCGGGCGCGCAATACGAATGTTCGGACTGGGACGCAATCGAGAAATTTTCCGACATCGTTTTCGATGCCGGCTACGCCAGTCCGGTGCGCACCCCGCGGGGGCGCGATATTCTCGCTGCCTGCGGCCAGCTCAAGAGCGAGACCGAAAAACTGCGCGCCCGCGCGCGGCTGGCGCTGGAAGACTAACGATTGCACCACACGCGCTGATTAACCTGTTGCCTTGCAAATTAACCCTGTCGCGCAATTGAAGCCCGTGCAGCCACTGACTTCATAATTCCTGCCCTGTTTGAGTCTATCGTTTCGCAAAATGCCCACTCTTCGCCACCGGCATCTCAGGCATCTTGATGCCTGTTTTCAGATCGGGAGACTTTGCAATGCGAGAGCCAATCGAAGCGCAAAACAAGCCAACCAAGCGCAGACGCCGGGGAAGCATTACCGGATCGGTCTTCGCCGGACTTGCAACTTTCGTTGCGATATTTGCGCTGCTCTATGTCATGATGGCAGGCGCGATCGGCTTCGGCGTCGCTCTCGGTATCGCCCTGGTGCCGGCCGTAATCGTATCCTGCACCCTGTCGATGCTGGAGGCGGCAGCGGAAATTGCTGCAGCCATCGGCGAAGTCATTCTGGGCATCCTCGCGGCTATCGGCGCTGTCTTTGCAGCCATATTCGGAATATTCAGTTAGCCGTCACTACAGCCACTTCACGATCAGCACCGCGCCCAGCGCCATCAGCACAACGATGATCATCTTGCGGAACGTATCGGCGTCGATCCGCGCTCGCACCATGCCGCCAAGTTTCACGCCGAAATAGGTCGGCACGATCCCGGCAATCGAGACCAGAAATATTGGCAGGCTCATGAAACCGATCTGCGTCAGTCCTGCCATCATCACCAGCGACGAGAGGGTGAAGGCGATATTATTGGTCTGGGTAAACTGGTTGGGCTTGATATCGAGAGTCAGCAGGAAAGGCGGCAGCGGGAATATCTGTGACCCCGTTAGTCCGTTCACGAAGCCGTTCGTTATCCCAACAGGAACCTGCAGCGGTTTTTCCAGGTGCGGTGGCAGCCGTATTGCCGGCCGGCTGAGCGCATAAACGCCATAGACCACCAGAACCAGTCCAAGGACGGCGGCAGCGCTGGCCTTGTCGACCACCGCCAGGCACCAGATGCCCAGGATCAGCCCCGGCACAAGACACAGAAGCATCAGCCAGAACCGGCGCACCATCGAGCCGAATTCTCCGGCCTCGATCATGACAAAGACATTGCTGGACAGGGACGGGATGAGAACCAGCGGCATGGCCTTCTCAACGCCGAGCGACAGGACCAGCAGCGGCAGAGCCGTTGTCGAAAACCCCATGCCTGCAGCGCCCTTCGCAAGGCCGGCGATCAGCAGCCCCAGGGCGGCATAAACCAGTTGCGTCCAATCCAGCATGGCCCGTGCGCCCTGAAAAGCATCGCACCGGCACAACGTACGTTGTTATGCAAAACGTGGGCGATGGCCGACTCAATCGTCATACCTGTGAGACAAATCAAGGTCCATCCTCGAATGGATGCTAAGAAGCTAATTGCACATACCGGAGATTGCCATGGGCCTCAGCCATTTTGAAAGCCTGTTCAACCCAAAGAGCGTCGCGGTATTCGGAGCGAGCGAATCGGGCAATTCCGTCGGCTCGCTCGTGTTTTCCAATATTCTTGCTGGCGAATTTCAGGGCAAGGCCATACCGGTCAATCCGAAACACGGACAGGTCTTCGGCCAGGTCTGTCACCCCAGCGCTACGGATATCCCGGGCGAGGTCGATCTGGCCGTCATCGCAACGCCGGCAGCAACGGTATCGAGCATCATCCGCGATTGCGGCGCAGCCGGGATTCGCAACGCGATCGTCATTTCGGCGGGCTTCGGCGAGACCGGCGAACAGGGCCAAAGGCTGGAAGCAGAACTCGCCGACGCAGCCCGCCGTGCCGGAGTCCGGTTCATCGGACCCAACTGCGTCGGCCTGGTACGCCCGTCGCTCGGCCTGAATGCGACCTTTCTCAAATCGTCGCCGCCACAGGGCCGGCTCGCGCTCGTATCCCAGTCCGGCGCCCTGATATCCGCCATCGCCGACTGGGCCGGTCCCCATCATCTCGGCTGCTCGGCCCTCATATCGCTCGGCAATGCGTCCAATATCGGTTTCGGCGAAACGGTCGATTTCCTCGCCAACGATCCTCAAACCGACGCGATATTACTTTATGTCGAAGGGGTCCGGCATGCCCGCAGCTTCATCAGCGCGCTGCGTTACGCCACCCGTATAAAGCCGGTCATCGTATTGAAAGCCGGAAGACATGCCCAAAGCTCTAAGGCCGCTCATACCCATACCGGCGCAATGCTCGGCTCCGATGCGGTATTCGATGCGGCGCTGGAGCGGGCCGGCGCGGTGCGCGCCCGCAATTTCGGCGAATTGTTTGCCGCAGCCGAAATTCTGTCGGCAGGTGCGCGCGCCAATGACCGCCGTCTGTGCGTCATTACGAATGGCGGCGGTGCGGGAGTTCTGGCAGCCGACCGTGCCGGGGATCTACACATCGACCTGCCTGCGCCATCCGCGGCAACACTCGAAGCTCTGGACAAGCTGCTGCCGCCGCACTGGTCGCATGGCAATCCGGTGGACATACTCGGCGACGCGGGACCGGCAACCTATGCTGCCGCGGTGAAGGCCTGCCTTGCAGACAATTCCTTTGATGGCGTGATGGTCGCCCTGACGCCTCAAGCGATGACCGATCCGACACAGGTTGCCGAAGCTGTCCTAGGCGTCCGCCCGCAAGGCGGCAAGAAGCCCCTGCTTGCCTGCTGGATGGGTGAAACCGCCGTGGCGGCCGGACGCAGGCTGTTGAGCAGCAACGGCGTACCCGATTTCACGACACCGGAACTTGCGGTGGAAGCATTCTCCTATATCTACCGTCATTCCCTGAACCGGCAGCTGGCCGTGGAAACGCCCGGCCCCCTTTCGGACAGCCAGCAGCCGGATATTGAAGGCGCACGACTGATCGTCGAAGCGGCGCTCGCCGAAGGCAAGGAAACCCTGTCGTCTATCGAGGCGAAAGCGGTTCTGCGCGCCTTCCATATCCCGACCAACATCACGATAGAGGCCATCTCAGCTGCCAAGGCGGTGATCGCGGCTGAAACACTCGGCTTTCCCGTTATCCTGAAGATCGATTCGCCGCAGATCAGCCACAAGTCGGATGTTGGCGGAGTCATGACCGGTCTCCTGAATGCTGCCGATGTCCGTACTGCCTACGACGCAATCATTTCCAGGGTCAAAGCCGGCAGGCCCGATGCCGTCATCAACGGCGTGACCGTGGAAGCCATGGCCGGATTGACCGACGCCCGCGAACTGGTGGTCGGCTTCAGCACGGATCCTGTTTTCGGTCCCGCGATCCTGTTTGGCGCTGGTGGCACCATGGTCGAAATTCTGCACGACAACGCCGTGTCGCTGCCGCCGCTCAACGAAGTACTGGCCCGCCGTCAGATCAACCGTACGCGCGTCTCGCGCCTGCTGGACGCGTTCCGCGACAAGCCACCGGTTGACAGGCAAGCCGTATCCAGCGTGCTCACGCACATATCCGATCTGGTCTGTGAACTGCCGGAAATCATAGAACTGGACATCAATCCGTTGATCGCCGGTCCGACGGGCGTTCTTGCCGTCGATGCGCGCATCGGCATCCGCCGCACAACACCGGGAAAGCGCTACGACCATCTCGCTGTCGCCCCCTATCCCCGCCATCTTGAGCAGCAGGCATTGCTGAGTGATGGAACGAGAATGACTATCCGCCCGATTCGGCCGGAAGACGCCGAATCCGAAAAGACCTTTGTTCGCGAATTGTCGCCGCAGGCAAAAAAGTTCCGTTTCATGCATGCGCTCAATGAACTGACACCTCAAATGCTCGGCCAGTTTACCCAGATTGACTATACCCGCGAAATGGCGCTCGTCGCCTTGACCCACGAACCGCGGGGACAGGTACAATAGCGTGTCGCGCGCTACATCATCAATCCGGATGAAACCAGTTGCGAATTCGCTATCGTGGTGTCTGACAAGCGCCAGCATCAGGGTATCGGCACGAAACTGATGGAAGCGCTGATGGATGTCGCACGCAGCAACGGCATCAAGAC
Source organism: Alphaproteobacteria bacterium (assembly GCA_029979185.1). Taxonomy (GTDB): domain Bacteria; phylum Pseudomonadota; class Alphaproteobacteria; order Rhizobiales; family Beijerinckiaceae; genus Terripilifer. The sequence continues at coordinate 8,090 of JAPOIA010000010.1, forward strand.
CATTCAGGGCGATGTGTTGAGTGAAAATCACTCCATGCTGCAGTTGATGCGAAGTCTGGGCTTCTCCATGACCCCCTCGCCGGAAGACGGCAGCCTTTACCGGGTGGAACGCGACCTGCAACATCAATAGCAACTCGTCCAGCTGCTGCACCCGGCAACTCAACAAACAAGGATCGACGCGATGCTGGCCGTAATTTCCCATGCCGAATGCCTGCAACATGACGCCGGCGCCGGCCACCCCGAATGCGCCGACCGTCTGCATGCGATCAACAACCAGCTCATAATGTCCGGGTTGGAATTTGTGGTCCGTCACTACGACGCGTCGCTGGCGACGCGCGAGCAATTATGCCGCGCACATGACCCCGCCTATGTCGACCGGATTTTCGATATCGCGCCTGCAGAAGGATACGTCTCGCTCGATGGCGATACCGTCATGTCCCCGGGGACCTTGAATGCGGCCTTGCGTGCATCGGGCGTAGGCATCATGGGCGTCGATCTTGTTGCAACGGGCGATGCTTCAAACGCCTTTTGTCCTGTGCGCCCGCCCGGCCACCATGCCGAACGCGCCAGGGCCATGGGTTTTTGCCTATTTGACAATATCGCCGTGGCCGCCGCCCATGCCCTTGCCGAACACCGATACGAACGCCTTGCGATAGTCGATTTCGACGTCCACCACGACAATGGAACAGAGGACATTTTCAGGGACGAAAGCCGGGTGTTATTCTGCTCCAGCTTTCAGCATCCGTTCTATCCGTTTTCCGGCGACACGACGGAACGGGAAAATTATATGCCCGCACCGCTGCCCCGCGGCGCCGGCGCGCAGGAGTTTCGTGCAGCGATCGCAGAACACTGGCTGCCTGCCCTCGAAGCCTTCAGGCCGCAATTCCTGTTCATATCCGCAGGCTTCGATGCCCACGCCAGCGACGACATGTCAGGCCTGTGCCTTACCGAAGCCGACTATGCCTGGGTTACGACACAGGTGATGGATATAGCCCAACGACATGCCGGGGGCCGTATCGTATCCATGCTGGAAGGCGGTTACGATCTCGGGTCACTGGCCCGCAGCGCGGTCGCCCATATGAAAACGCTGGCCGACTGAAGGCCGGCTGCGCATTCAATCCGCAATCAGCTCGGCGACCAGGCCGCGGTACAGCGTGTAGTCCAGGGCATATTCGAAGAATGCCCAGATGATCAGCATGATCACAGCGGTCGTAATCAGCGATCGCAGGGTTGAGTTGTTGCCGAATACCCGCATCGAGATGAACATGTAGACCGGAATGACCGGCAGGAAGCCGAACAGCCAGACTGCGACCACGAAGATGCTGATCCAGACGATCGCATGGACGATGCTGCGTGCTTCCTTGCGGGCTTCCACCTCACGGTCTTCCGCTTCCGCGCTACCCGAGAAGAACGTAAAGACAGCCCGTCCGAAACCCGTGTCCGATTGTGCAACGATATCGATCACGATCAGCGCAACGGTGAACCAGCCGACCAGAACCGGAAACAGTTTCGCACGGCTATCGAGGCCTGCGCTGAGCGCTATGATCGTCACGCAAAACGCCAGTAGCAAAAGATCGAGAACGAGTGACGCCCGATGGCGGCGGGGGAAAAGATTTTCCATGATTTACCCCTTCGCCTGCTGCGGGCAGGACCGCAAAGAATTGTAGAGATACTTGAGGGCCGGCAGGAAGATCGACAGGAGGATACAGAAGATCAGTATGCGCGAAGGCCAGCTAGTGACAAAGATCTTCAGCGTCCCGTCGCCGATGCGCAGCGACTGCAGATAGCTCGTCTCCATGATCTGCCCCAGCACCAGCGCGATCGGAAGCGTCAGGCGCGGGAATCCGAGCCGCATGAAAACGAAGCCGAGGATGCCGAAACCCAGCGACACGAACACGTCCAGAATTTCGTTGTTCAGCGAATAGGAACCGATCAACGCGAAGGCAATGACGACCGGCACCAGTGTGCGCGAATCGATCAGTGTCAGCTTCGCCAGCCACCGCGCCGACCCCAGCGTGATGATCGACGCCAGCGCACCCGCCACCGTCAGTGCCAGGATGAGCGTCCAGATAATGTCCATATGCTCGATAACGATCGTCGGTCCGGGCGCCAGTCCGTGCAATACCAGCACACCCAGGAACACGGCCATTTCAGCGCTACCGGGAATGCCGAACGCAAGGGTCGGAACCAGCGAACCGCCCTCCTTTGCGTTGTTGGCTGATTCCGGCGCAATCACGCCAACGATATTGCCCTTGCCGAAACTTTGCGGGTCCTTCGAAACGCCGATAGCAACCGTATAGGCGAGGAATGCAGCGACCGTTCCGCCCACGCCGGGCAACGCGCCAATCAGCGTGCCGATAGCCGAACCGCGCAGGGTTGTTCCCCAGTGCTTGAACGGCGCCCAACACCCTGCCAACACCTGGCGGAAGTCGATCCGCTGCTTGCTGGGATCCTCAACGATGGACCCGCCCTTCGCCCACAGGTTGATCATTTCGGCAATGGCGAACAGGCCGATCATCGCTGGAACGAGTTTCAGACCGTCCCACAGATATTCGATGCCGAAATCGTAACGGACCTCGCCGGTCACGCTCTCGTAGCCGATGAACGATACCAGCAGCCCGAAGCCGCCAACAATCAACCCGCGCAGCAGCCGGTCCTGTGTCGAGACGGCAACCGAAACGAGACCCAGTACCGCCAGCAGGAAGAATTCCGGCGGCTTGAAGAGCAGAACGATTTCGCGGGTGACCGGAATGACCGCGATCAGGAATGCAATGCCCAGTAGGCCTCCGATCCCGGAGGCCATGGAGGAAGCGCCAATGGCGAGGCCGGCCTTGCCCTGTTTGGCCATCGGATAGCCGTCCAGACAGGTCGCCGCATTGGGCGCCGTGCCAGGGGTGTTGATGAGGATCGCAGTTACCGCGCCGGATGTCGGTGTCGACGCCATGATGCCCGCCATCAGGATGATGGCGTCGTATTTTTCCATTGCAAAGGTGATAGGCGTAAGCAGCGCGATTGCCGTTGTGCCGCCAAGCCCCGGTATCACGCCAAACACGAGGCCGATGATTGTACCAATCAGCAGAAACTTCAGGGCTGACAGCGATACGAGTTGCCCGAGGGCGGCAGCGAGGGCTTGCTGGTCGATCATGATGGAACTGCCTGCGAACCGGCCGGGGCAAAACTGCCGAACCGTCATTCGCGTATATATTTGGAATGAAACCGGGCCTGTGACTGTAGTCATCAGGCCCGGACAGAAACAGGATCGCGATCACTTTGAACGCGCGATCACGTCCTTGAATTTCGCGAAGAACTTGAAACCTTCGTCGATTTCCTTCTTGGCGCCGGCAGCATCCAGAGGGTCGGCAGGGTTTCCGGTTTTCTCGGCCCAATCGATATAGGATTTGTCGCTGGCTGCCTTGAGCAGCAGGTCCGACACGGCTTTGGTGACTTCGGGCTTCATCTTCGGCGGGCCGGCGACGATGCGGTCAAGGGTAACCTTCTCCAGATCCGGATGACCGAGCATCTTGCCGTTGACCGCGCCTTCGAAGCGCGGCTTGGGCGAGAAATGGGCGACGATATTGTAGTCGCCGCGAGCGTTATACCGGGCCGCCGAGCCAGCAGCGAGAAGCGTCAGGTCGCCATCGCCGCGCAGAACGGCAGTGGCATAATCGGTCGAAGACTTGTATCCGCCAATATGCTCGGCTTTCACGCCCAGCGTTTCCCACACGATCAGGCTCGCCATGCGCGCGGTCGATCCCGGGCCCTGATCCGGCACCTTGATCGGACGCTTCAGCGCCATGATATCCTTGATGGACTTCAGTCCGCTCTTCTTGGCGGTCACCACCACATAAGTTCCGTGGCCGACACGGCCGAGGATCGTGAACTTCTCGAAATCGTATCCGACCTTCTTGCCGGTGATCACGCCCAGCCCATGCCCCGGCATGTTGAAGATCATGATCGTATGCCCATCCGGCCTAGCCTTCGCCAGATACGAGGCAGCCTTGCGGCCCGACCCGCCGGGCATATTGGTCGGCACGACCTGGATCTTCTTGCCTTGCGCAGCCAGGATATTCTCCATCAGCGGCGCCAGCTTGCGAACCGTCACGTCGAAGCCACCGCCGGGTCCGTAGGGAATAAGGAACTTGATGTTCTTGTCGGGAAAGGCCTGAGCGGCAGGCGCATAGGCGAGTGCGATCGCCAGCGGCATCGCGGCGGCCGTTAATAGCTTGCGCATGGATAATGTCCTGTGTTGTTCCGGCCGGTTGCGGCACGGAATTGCCTCCACCCCGCTGACCGGCGGGGCCGCTTCCCATAGAGCGTTTCAGGACGGATGGAAAGAAGAATGTTTACCCAAATCAGGTTTTTACGCCTTAACTGACCTTAAGGGACCATATGGAGGCTGCGACCATGACGGCAGACAGGATCGCGTTCCAGCCGGCCAGCGAGATGCCAAAAATCCAGAATACGGCCTTGTCGCAGGGCACCACCTGGGCGCTTCTCAGCATGTCCTGCATGTTAAAGGGCTTGCCGGGATCCAGGCTCATCTGTGGCACAGCGCCGGTGCAACTGGATGGACCTGGCCACAATCCCCATTCGACGCCAGCATGATAGGCCCCGAAAATCGCGCTGCCTGTAAATATGATCGCCAGCAGAACAAGCAGGCTTCTTGCCAGCGCCTGCGGCCCGCGCCATGCAATCAGCACTGCGGCCGCCGCGACAGGCACGCCGATATAATAGGCCCATCGCTGCTGCAGGCATAAAGGACAGGGCTTCACACCCCAGGCCTCGAGAATCCACGCTCCGGCAATAGTTGCAAAGGAAATGGCCAGCACCAGCGCGGCGCCCCGGAACGGCGTTAGGCTGAAGGACTTGGAACCCGTGAAGAACATGGAACCCGGTTTCCCTTGCGACTGCGCCGGTCAGAAGAATTTTCCGACCGCGACAAACCCGCCAATGATACCCACGGTGATAGCGATCATGATCAGGGTGAAATACTTGTCGATCACAGCCTTGATCGGCTCACCCCACACATACAGAATGCCCGCCAGCACGAAAAACCGCAAGCTGCGCGTCAGCGCTGCCAGAAACACGAAAAGCAGGAAGTTGTATTCCAGCAATCCGCTTATGATGGTGATCAGCTTGAAGGGGACCGGCGTGAGCCCGCCAATGAGCACCGCCGCCCAGCCCCATTTGTCGTAGAAGACCCGCATGGCGTCGATCTTCTGCGTGTAGCCATACAGTTGCATCAGCCACTGTCCGACCGTCTCGAACAGGAAATAGCCGATGACATAGCCAAATATACCGCCGAGCACCGACGCAATGCTGCAAACGGCGGCGAAGTAGAAGGCCCGCTTGGGCTGCGCCAGCGCCATTGGCGCCAGCATCACATCCGGCGGGATCGGAAAGAACGAACTTTCGGCGAAGGAAATGACGGCAAGGGACGGGACAGCATGCCGGCTTTCGGCTTGCTTGAGAGTCCAGTGATACAGACGTCTGAACATATGGTCCGCAGATTTGGGCCGGGGCAAGGCCTGGAATCGATTGACGGGCGCGCTCCGGCGCCGGCGCGCAATCGTTAGCCTGATTCTGTTAAACAATGGGTCAAGAACTGATGAAACCGGCGGAAAAGCGGCGGCGGCGCATCCGGCTGAATCCCCGGCTGGCGCATTTCGGTTGACAGCACCGAAGAGCCGCGCCTATAGAACAGCGCACGAGCGTGGGTATTCCCGCGCTTTTCGTTTGGCTTGCCCGCCCCCGGAATCTCTCAGGGAACGGGTAAATCGCTGGTTTAACTGTCAAAAAGCCGGCCGCTCTGCACTTTCGGGCGCGGTAGAGCCGGGTTGAACACGAGGAAAAACGATGTTCGCAGTCATTAAAACCGGTGGCAAGCAGTATCGCGTTGCTGCCGATGATACCATTACAGTCATGCATCTGGCCGGAGAGCCGGGTTCAGAGATCGTTTTCGACAACGTCCTGATGATTGGCGATGGCGCCAATGCAACCGTCGGCACGCCGGTCGTGTCTGGCGTATCGGTCGCCGGAGAAATCGTCGATCAGGCCCGCAGCCGCAAGATCATCGCCTTCAAGAAGCGCCGCCGCAAGGACTCCAAGCGCAAGCGCGGACACCGCCAGGACCTGACGATCGTCAAGATCAAGGAAATCCGGGCCAGCTAGGCCTGTTTCCGGGCCGGAAATCCGGTTCCAAATCTCACAAACTTCGGGTATATACCCGGCAACGGATCATTACGCCCCGGCATTTATGATGCTGCGCGGCAGTTGGAGCAAAACCATGGCTCATAAGAAAGCAGGCGGTTCCTCGCGCAACGGGCGCGATTCTGCAGGCCGCCGTCTCGGTGTGAAGAAGTTCGGTGGCGAAGCTGTCGTCGGCGGCAACATCATCGTACGCCAGCGCGGCACCAAGTGGCATCCAGGGGCCAATGTCGGCATTGGTAAGGACCATACTCTTTTTGCAACCTGTGACGGCAAAGTGCAGTTCCAGAACAAGGGCAAACGCGCCTACGTATCTGTGATTGCCATGCAGGAAGCAGCCGAATAGGCGGGGATTGACGAAGACCCCGCCGGCTCTCAACCCCGGCGGACAGGTCTTCGGAAAAATCCGGCCAGTCCAGTTTCCCGAAAAGGGAACGCGCAGGGGATGGGAGACCATCCCCTTCGTCGTATTTGCGCCATTCGCGAACGGCAAGGCGCACCGGACTGGAGAAGGACCATGTTCCCGGATTTGATAACGGACGATGCATTCAGACTGGAAACCCGCCGGCTTTGGCTGCGCTGGCCCCGTGTGGCCGATGCAGCGGCAATCGCCAAACATGCAGGCGTGGAAGCCGTATCGCGCTTTACGGTCAATCTGCCGCATCCCTATCGAACCGCGGACGCCGAGGCGTTCATTCTCTCCTGTCGGGCGAAGAACCATGCCGGCACGCAGGTTGGACTTGCAGTTACGCGCAAGGCAAAACCTGGCGAGGCGATCGGCATGGTCGGATTGCAGACTGTTTCGGATGGCGGTCTGACTATCGGCTACTGGCTCGGCGAACCGTACTGGGGGCAGGGTCTGATGGGCGAAGCGGTCGACGAAATGCTGGCTCTGGGATTTATCGCCACCCAGGCGCCGCATTTCCGGACGATCGTTCGCGATGGCAATCTGGCCTCGCAAGGGTTGCTCGAATCCCGTGGGTTCGAACGTGGCGAAACACTGCAGGTCAATATGCCGGCGCGCGGCGGCATGTTCCCTTGCGGCAAATACATGCTCGACCGCAACGACTGGCAACTGCGCCAGCGGGAGCGTTTCCGGTCACGCAAGTCCGCGAGCCGGAGCAGGAAATCCGGCGGCAACGTTCGCAATGGTGGCGAACCATGCCTGTGCGCATGAGCGCACCGGCATGAAAAGACATCCGGCGGCAAATGCGGTTGCGCTTGCCGCCGGTTAACGACAGGATACAACCATGAAGTTTCTGGATCAGGCGAAAATCTACGTTCGCGCCGGTAATGGCGGCGCCGGTTGCGTCTCGTTCCGGCGTGAAAAGTTCATCGAATTCGGCGGCCCCGACGGCGGCGACGGCGGGCGCGGCGGCGATGTCATCTTCGAATGCGCCGACGGCCTCAACACGCTGATCGACTATCGCTACCAGCAACATTTCAAGGCCAGGACCGGGGTGCATGGCATGGGCCGCAACCGCACCGGCGCCAAGGGCGCCGACGTGGTGCTTAAACTGCCGGCCGGTACGCAGGTCTTTGCTGAAGACAATGAGACGCTGCTCGCCGACATTACGGAAGTAGGCAAGCGCATCGTTTTCCTGCGTGGCGGCAATGGAGGCTTCGGCAATGCTCATTTCACCACCTCGACCAACCGCGCGCCGCGCCGGGCCAATCCCGGCCAGGAAGGCGAGGAAATGACCATCTGGTTGCGGTTGAAGCTGATTGCCGATGCCGGACTTGTCGGCCTGCCAAACGCCGGGAAATCGACCTTCCTGGCAAGCGTTTCGGCCGCCAAACCCAAGATTGCGGACTACCCCTTCACCACACTGCATCCCGGCCTTGGCGTCGTGCGGATCGATGACGGGGAATTCGTGCTGGCCGATATTCCCGGTCTGATCGAGGGGGCCCATGAAGGTTCCGGCCTTGGCGACCGCTTTCTCGGCCATGTCGAGCGCTGCCGCGTGCTGCTGCATCTGGTCGACGCCTCCGGCGAACACGCCGGCACCGATTATCGCATCGTGCGGCAGGAGCTCGAAGCATATGGCCATGGCCTTGCAGAAAAGCCGGAGATCGTGGCGCTTTCCAAGTCCGATGCGGTCGATGCGGTAACCCTCGCCAAGCAGATCGAGCGATTGAAAGGGGCGATGCGCAGCTACGGTCCACCGCTGCCGGATGGAGAAAAGCGGCAACCGCCAACCGTCCTGTCCTCCGTCGCCCGCTCCAACGTCACCGAAACGCTGCGACGCTTGCGAGCCAGCATCGGCAGCGAAAAAGCTGCGGAAGAGAACGCAGCGAGCGAGCCTGCCGGGGCATGGACGCCGTAGTTCTGGCTACCCGGCAGCGCTGGCACTCGAAATGACAGCTTGCGTTTCAGGGTAAATCGGGGGCAAAACCCCGACTGCACCAATATCCAGCCAGCGTTTTCCCTGTGATAGCTTCGCCCTCCCTTTCGTCGTTCCGCCGCATTGTCATCAAGGTCGGCTCGTCCCTGCTGGTCGACAGCAAGAAGGGGGCGTTGAAGCGCGCCTGGCTGGAAGCGCTCGCAGATGATGTGGCGGCCCTGCACGCACGCGGTTGCGATGTACTGATCGTTTCCTCAGGCTCCATCGCGCTTGGCCGGTCCGTCCTGAAACTGCCGCACCGGCAATTGAAACTGGAAGATTCGCAAGCCGCGGCCGCCGTCGGCCAGATCGCTCTTGCCGGCACATGGGCCGAGGTTCTCGGCGCAAAATCCATCACCGCTGGTCAGATCCTCGTAACACTCAACGATACCGAAGAGCGGCGGCGCTATCTCAACGCCCGCGAAACCATCGAGCGCCTGCTTGCCCTGCGGGCAGTCCCGGTCATCAACGAGAATGACACCATCGCCACGACGGAGATCCGTTACGGCGACAACGACCGGCTTGCGGCCCGCGTCGCCACCATGGCCAGCGCCGACCTGTTGATCCTGTTATCGGACATCGACGGGCTCTACGATGCCCCGCCCAATGAAAATCCTGACGCACAACTGATTCCCGTCGTGCCTCGCATCACCCGTGAGATCGAGGCCATGGCAGGTGGCGCCGGCTCAGAGCTGTCGCGAGGCGGCATGCGCACCAAGGTGGAGGCGGCCCGCATCGCGACCAGCGCCGGAACGCACATGATCATCGCCGATGGGCGCATCTCAAATCCAGTGTCGCGCATCGCCGATGGCGGCCGCTGCACCTGGTTCCTGACGCCGTCCAATCCGGTTACGGCGCGCAAGAAGTGGATTTCCGGATCGCTCGAATTGCGCGGCAGCGTGACCCTCGACGACGGCGCGGTTCGCGCCCTGCGCAGCGGACGCAGCCTGCTGCCGGCAGGAGTCACGAAAATCACCGGTTCCTTCGCCCGCGGCGATTGCGTTGCAATACTCGATGCGCAGGACACGGAAGTTGGCCGCGGGCTCGTCGCCTACGATGCCGGGGAAGCCGCGCAACTGGCTGGCCGAAATTCACGCGATATCGAAGACGTCCTCGGCGCGCCAGGCCGTGCGGAAATGATCCATCGCGACGACATGGTGCTGAAGGGCGAGTGAACCGCGCCGCCCTTGCCAGGTTGCTTGGTCCCGGATTTGCCTTTGCCGCATACGATTGCGACAATCTCCGGGGAACACACGAGTAGACTGTCATTCCACCGCGCATGCCGCCATGTTTGCGGGAATGAAAGCAACGGAGCATCTGCGATGAGCAACATCCACCTGCACCTGCTGTTCATGCACAATCACGCCCTGCGGCGCTGGACCCTGCAGCGGCTGGTATTCGTGCTCCCGGTCCTGATGCTGCTCGCCGCAGCCGGATTTTTCGCCGAAACGGTGCTGTTCCAGATGAAGGCAAAGACGGCGCAGGGCGAAGTGGTGCGCGTCTATACCCGCGAGGGCGAAAATGTCATGGACCGGGGCAAGACGCTCTATTCGCCGGTTCTGCGCTACGCATGGAGTGACGGCAAGGAGACCAGCGCAAGCACCGGACATGCTCATTTGACCCCCTACAAGGAAGGTGAAAGGCACACCATCCTGTTTGACCCTTCGCAGAAGGGCGACGTGCGGCTGACGACCTTCGAGCAACTCTGGGCGCTGCCGGTAACCCTCGCAATTATAGGCCTCGGAACCCTGCTGCTGGCACTGCTGCTCTGGTTCGGGGCGATCCGCCCGCGCATCAAACGCGAAAGGGAGAAGCGGTTGTTCTGTTTGCCGCGGGACGACTAGGCGGGCTTTCAACCGATCTAAAAATGCTCCGGCGCCTTCTCCGCCTCTTCCGGCTTCAGCTCATGCTTGATGATCAGCGGCACCTGCGACATGGCGAAGATCAGCGTTATCGGCATGATACCGAAGACTTTGAAGCTAACCCAGAAATCCGTGGTCTGCGTGCGCCAGACGACCTCGTTTACCAGCGCAAGGAAGAAAAAGAACAGGCCCCAGCGCACCGTCAGCTTGCGCCATCCCTCTTCGGTAATCTGCACGACACTGTCGAGAACTATCGGCAACAGCATCTTGCCGAAGGCCAGCGCGCCCAGCAACGCCCCGCCAAAGATGATGTTCACAAATGTCGGCTTCATCTTGATGAAGGTTTCGCTGTGGAACAGGAAAGTCAGCGCACCGAAGAAGACCACAGCCACCGCCGTCACCACCGGCATGACGGGCAGATGCCTGGTCAGCATCCATGACACGATGAGCGTCGCGACGACGCAGACCATCAGCACGCCGGTCGCCGGAAAGATGCCGAACTTGTAATTGGTAAAAAAGAAAGCGACCAGCGGCCCCATCTCTAGAACCAGCTTCAGGCCGGGGTTGATCTTCTTGCGAACCGGCTTGCCGTCCGGTCCCGTTGTGTTGTCCTGTTCGGTCTTGGCGTCCATCATCTCTCTCTTGCCGGATATTCGGGCATCAATATGGTCTCGTCGCGAACCAATCCTATTCGTCGATACCTGCAATGGCCTGTGCGAAATCGCGCGCCGTGAACGGTTCGAGGTCGTCCATGGATTCGCCGACGCCGATGAAATGCACAGGCAGTTTGAATTTCTCCGCGATGGCGACCAGAATGCCACCCCGCGCCGTGCCGTCGAGCTTTGTCATCACCAGTCCGGTCACGCCAGCGACCTTGCCGAATATCTCGACCTGGCTAAGCGCATTCTGTCCGACGGTCGCGTCCAGCACCAGCAGCACCGCATGCGGCGCTTCCGGGTCGAGCTTCTTCATGACGCGAACAACCTTCTCCAGTTCCGCCATGAGCTCGGTACGATTCTGCAAACGTCCTGCGGTGTCCATCAGCAGGATATCCGCGTCCTGCTTGCGTGCCTCTTCCATAGCGTCGAAACCGAGACCCGCAGCATCCGCTCCTTGCGGACGCGCGACCACATGCGCGCCCATACGCGATCCCCAGATCTGCAGCTGCTCGATGGCCGCAGCCCGGAACGTATCGCCGGCCGCGAGCATCACCTTCTTGCCTTCCGCGGTGAATTTCGCACCCAGCTTGCCGATGGTCGTCGTCTTGCCCGATCCGTTGACGCCGACCACCAGCACAACGAACGGCTTCTTGGTGGCGTCGATGTCGAATGGCCTGGCAACCGGTTGGAGTATCTGCTCAACCTCGCGGGCGAGAACTGCCTTCACTTCCGCTGGGTCGATCTCCTTGTCGTAGCGGCCCTTGCCGACAGCCTCGGTAATGCGCGAAGCGGCCGAAACGCCGAGATCCGCCTGTATCAGGATGTCTTCCAGTTCCTCGAGGGTATCGTCGTCCAGCTTGCGCTTGGTGAAGATTTCGGTGATGCCCCTGGTCAACGCCCCTGACGAACGCGACAGGCCTGAACGCAGCCGCTGCCACCAGTTCTGCTTCGGCTGTTCCGGCGCCGGTGTATCGGCTTCCACAGGATTCGCGCCAGCATCTGCTGCCCCCGCCGTTGCAGCAGGGGTATTTGAACCTCCGGTCGCATCGGCGCCCTCGCCGCGGCCAAACAATCGCCCGAACAGGCCGCTTTTCTTTTTCTCGGTCTCGGTCATGGGAACCTGACGGGTTTGCCGCGCCGCATTCCTGCGCGCCGCTTGACTCAAGGACTGTGCCCCTCGATAGCCTGTTTGCCATGATGCCGCCAGACCTGACAACACACGAGCCGGTCACAATCGACCTGAATGCCCGCCTGCTCCATCGCGACGGGCTGATGCTGGTCATCGACAAGCCAGCGGGCATCGCCGTACATCGCGGACCGAAGGGAGGCGGCAGCCTGGAGGATCATTTCGGTCAGCTTCGATTCGGCTTGCCCCGCGACCCGGCCCTCGCCCACCGGCTGGACAGGGATACATCGGGATGTCTCGTGCTCGGTCGCCATCACAAGGCGCTGGTAAAGCTCGGCAAGCTGTTCAAGGCAGGTTCTGTCTCGAAACTTTACTGGGCCATCGTCGAAGGCGGACCCGAAGCGGATGAGGGCCTGATCGACATGCCGCTCGGCCGCCTGAGTCCTGATCGCGGCTGGTGGATGAAGCACGATCCGGCCGGCCAGCCGTCGCAAACCCGCTGGAAGGTCCTTGGACGCGGCACGGACACAACCGGCAAGCCGGTGTCCTGGCTGGCGCTTGAGCCGCTGACCGGCCGCACGCATCAGTTGCGGGTCCATAGCGCCACGTCAGGCTTCTCTATCGTCGGGGATGCCATTTACGGCAGCGCCGCGCGCGACGGGCAAACCACGCTGCACCTGCACGCCCGCTGGATCTGCGTACCTGTATCGAAAAGCAATCCGCCCGTTGAAGTATCCGCTTCGCCGCCGGAACATATGCAAGCACTGCTACAGGCTTGCGGCTGGACGGCGGACAGGGCAAGCTGAACCCGATCAATCTCGGGAGGCTCCCATGAATTCCGAACAGCAGCGTTTCCTGGCTCTTTTTGATGCCCTCGTCGAGGCCAACAACGCCTGGATGACCAGAACTCCGAAGGACAAATGGAACTGGGTGCCCTTCGACAATCCGAACATGAAGTTCGGCGACCGCATTTCCACCATCACCATCAAGAGCGTATTCATCCACACCATCGTCGGCGAGGTGCAATGGGCCTCCATGCTGCCGTCCGTCGCCGATGGCGCGGAGATGAAAATGGACCCGCCGAAGATCAAGGCACTGACACAACAGCTCGACGAAACCTCCGATCTGATCGGCGAAAGCATGAAATTGCATGCGCAAAACATGCAGGCCTTTGCGGAAATCTCCGAGAATCAACTGGCGAAGAACCTGCGCTGGTCCGGCCGCGACTGGACGGTGATGGGCTTCCTGTGGGGTATCTACTCCCACCGCTCCTATCACCTCGGCAACATCGACATATTCATGCGAGAGGCGGATGAGCCTGCGCCGGACTTCTTTTCCAATTTCCGTCAGCAGATGGCGTGATCACACCGGAACATTGACCGGCGCAGCCAGCAGCTCGCTGTCATTGTCGCCATATACGGCCACATCGACGATCAGGCCAGGAGCATGATCGCCGCATCGCACGAGCGTAAAGTCTTCCGCGCGCGACAATCCCTTGCTTTCGGTCAGCACATGCAACACCCGCCCGTGCTGCCGTTGCAAATGCGCGCGCATCGCTGCATCGCCTTTCTCGCGCAAGCGCTTTGCACGTTCCTTCACCACTTCACGCGGTTGCATCGGCATGCGAGCGGCAGGCGTTCCCGGACGCGGCGAAAATGGAAACACATGCAGCATGGTCAATCCGCACTCATCGACCAGCGCCAGGGATTGTTCGAACATCTCTTCGGTTTCAGTCGGGAAACCGGCGATGATGTCTGCACCGAAAATCATGTCAGGCCGCAGCTTGCGAATATCCTCGCAGAACCGGATCGCCTCATCGCGCAAATGACGGCGTTTCATGCGCTTGAGAATCAGGTCGTCGCCTGCTTGTAGCGACAGATGCATGTGCGGCATCAGCCGCTGGTCCGTCGCAATACAATCCAGCAGCGCCTCGTCCGCCTCGATGCAATCGATGGAGGAAATCCGCAATCGCTGTAGATCAGACACATGATGCAGCACCTGCCGCACCAGCCTGCCGAAAGACGGCTTGCCCGGCAGGTCGTGTCCCCAGGAGGTGATATCGACACCGGTCAGCACCACTTCCCGGTAGCCATTGTCGACCAGTTTCTGAATTTGCTGGACAATGTCTCCTGCCGGCGCGGACCGCGATGGTCCGCGGCCATAGGGGATGATGCAGAAGGTGCAGCGATGATCGCAGCCATTCTGCACCTCCAGGAAGGCGCGGGCATGGTCGGCGAAGGCGCTGGCCATATGCGGCGCGGTGTCGCGCACGGCCATGATGTCGGAGACTCTCAGCAGAGGCCGTTCGCTTCGAGCGAAGTCGAGAGGCGTTGCGCTGGTCATGTCTCGACTTCGCTCGACACGAACGGGGTTGGGTTGAAAGGAATGATACGATGACCAAGGTTCTCGTTCTGGTCGAACACGACAACGCCAGCGTCAAGGACGCCACGCTCGCCGCCGTCACCGCTGCGGGCCAGCTTGGCGAAGTGACCGCGCTGGTCGCCGGCGCCAACTGCGATGGTGCCGCACAGGCCGCCGCGCAGATCGCGGGCGTGGCCAAGGTGCTCAAGGCCGACGACGCCAGCCTCGACAATGCGCTGGCGGAGAACGTCGCCCCGCTCGTCGCAGGCCTGATGGCGGATTACGACGCCTTCGTTGCGCCTGCCACCACCACGGGCAAGAACGTCGCGCCGCGCGTCGCAGCATTGCTCGATGTCATGCAGATCTCGGACATCCTCTCGGTCGAGGGGCCCAGGACCTTCACCCGCCCGATCTACGCCGGCAACGCCATCGCCACGGTCGAGTCCAGCGACGCCAAGCTCGTCATCACCGTGCGCGGCACCGCCTTTGCCAAGGCCGCCACCAGCGGGGGCAATGCCAGCGTCGAGACCGTCAGCGCCACCGCCGACAGCGGCCTCAGCAGCTTCGTCAGCGCCGAGATCGCCAAGAGCGAGCGCCCCGAACTGACCAGCGCCAAGATCATCGTCTCGGGCGGCCGCGCGCTGAAGGATGCGGCCACCTTCGAACAGATCATCACCCCGCTCGCCGACAAGCTCGGCGCTGGCATCGGCGCGAGCCGCGCGGCGGTCGATGCAGGCTACGTGCCCAACGACTACCAGGTCGGCCAGACCGGCAAGATCGTGGCCCCCGAAGTCTACATCGCCGTCGGCATCTCGGGCGCGATCCAGCACTTGGCCGGCATGAAGGACTCCAAGACCATCATCGCCATCAACAAGGACGAGGACGCCCCGATCTTCCAAGTCGCCGACATCGGCCTCGTGGGCGACCTGTTCACCCTGGTCCCGGAACTGACGGGCAAGCTTTGACGCTCCTGCAGAACCGGAAAAGCTGTGAGCAACCTGTCGAGGCAGTCGGTGGCGTCAGCGAACTGGTCGAAGCGACCGATCGGTTCCGGACCGGATTGAGGCAGGCACAGACTCATTCTTAGTAATTGCCAGCGATTACCGCGCGTTCACCGCCGGCTGACCTGCACCCGGAATCTTGGACCGTTCGGAGCTGGAAAATTCCAGTTATGAACGGAGGTCCAGGATACGGAGTGTGTGATGAAGAGATCAAATTTTTCGGAGGCGCAAATATGGGTTCTCGTAGCCATTGTGCAAAAAGTGCCACTAAGCAAGTTGCAGAAATATAAGATTTAACATCGATAGAAATCAGTAAGCCATTGATATTTATTGGCCGCCAGATTTTACGACCTTTTGCCTGCGGTGTGTAGGCTCATCCTAAGGAGGATCGAGTCGTGGGCGCACCACTTCGACAATATCTTGGTGGGGACCGGTTTCCAGACGACTTGACCGATTCTGAAATTGCGCATTTCTTCTCGTTCGCCGAGGATGAGCGGCGAACTGTCAACCGCCGACGTCGTCCATTGTACAGGTTGGGCGTGGCGCTGCAGATCGGTTTCCTGCGGCTCGCCGGAACGCCGCTCAATTCCGTTGAGATGATTCCAACGCGTGTGCTGGCTCATTTGGGCGCTGAACTCGAAATTGCGCCGCCGCACCTGGCTTCGATCCGTGCGCTGTATCGTCGACGGCGCACCCTTTTTGAGCACCAGGAGGTGGCCAAGCGGGCTCTGGGTTTGCGCGACCTCACCGAACATGGCGAACGCGCGCTAAACGGCCATCTGCGACGCGAGGCCGGCGACAAATTCCTGGCGGACGACTTAGAACGAGCTGCGCGTGCATGGATCGCTGACCATCGCTATATCCAACTTCCCTCGCGGCGACTGAGGAGTTCGGCAATAGCCGCCCGGCGCCACCATGATGCGGGGCTGTTGGCCGGCGTCATGACCGCAGTCGGAGCGGAGCAGACGAAGGCCTGGCTGCCGGGACTGTCGGAGACGATAACAACCGGCAAAACGCGGCTCGAATGGCTTCGAGACGGCCCATCCTCTCGTAAGACCAAAGGCCTCGCCGACCATATCGCGAAGATCGATTTCTTGAAAAGCTTGGTGCCGACAAGCTGGACCTCGGCTTGTCGACCGGAATGCTGAAAGCTCAGGCGCGATCGATGTTGTACCGCAAGCCCGCGACGCTCAGGCGGATGCGCGGTGAGCGCAAAATTCTCGAACTGGCGTGCTTCCTGCGACTGCAACTTTTGCGTCTCACCGACGATGGTTTGGGGATGATTGATTACCGGATCGCCGATCTTTGGCGACAAGCCCGGAGGCTCCAGGGTCGGTGTCAGACCGCCTCCTTGCCGGTGAGGCGCTGGACATTCTCGGCGAGGTGGCCGGGAAGAAAGATGCCATCCGGCCGGACGCATTCATCCAAAAGTTCCTCGACTTGATGGACCGTGCGCTGGCTGGGTCGCCTATCGCACGCACCGGCGTTGAATTATCTCCATATCGTCTGCGTGTCAGTTTTGCCGATGCTTCACGACGCGGGGATATCGACTTTTCGTTCAACAGCAAGTCGACCTGGACGGCCGCGCAGGAAGTTGGCGGTCCGGGCCGCACCAAAGGGCTTTACGAGGATGTGCAGAGGCTGATGTCAGCGGATGCAGCGACCAACCCATGACATCCGACACAATCTTTAAACTGCGAAAGCAGGGGCGTTCATCCGAGGCATTGGATGTGGCCAGACAAAATTACGAAGCGAATGCTCGCGATGTCTGGTTTCTGCGCGCATACGCCTGGGTGCTCTATGACCAGATGAAGGATGTGGTGGGGCGCTACGAGACAGGTCATTTGTCCGCCACTGAATTGAACAACCAATTCACGCCATCCATGCGGGAATTTGTCAAGTTCGCAGACCTTCTGCGACGCGATACCGCCTTTTCCCAGATGCTGCGTCTGGCGGGCAAGGTTTCGAAGGACTGGCGCGAGTTTCTCGGATTTGCGCGTTGGGCCGGGACAGATGATTTTTCCGATGATGATCGGCAGCCGTTCGTCAATGACAAAGGCAAAACAATCGACAGCCTGGAACAGCGCTTCCGACGTGCGATCTGCAGAGAAGCTGCAGCACGTCTTGCCGATGGTCAATCGTCTTCCGAGTTGATTGACTGGGGATTGGGCATTCTCGACAAATCATTAGTCGAAAATCCCAGCGATCAGTGGCTAAATTACTACCAGAGCAAAGCTCACCTGGCTCGCGGAGAAGATGAACTTGCGATCAAGCGCTTGGCACCGGTCTTACGGCGCCAGTCCCGCGCCGCTTAGACCTGGGCCTTGCTCGGCGAGATACTCGAGAAGTCACGGCCCGACGATGCGTTGATCTGTTTTGTGTACGCCACTCAACTCGCAAGAGAAGAGCAAGAGGTGGCGAAAATTCGCATCCATCTCGCCCATCGACTTGCGTTGGCAAAGCGCTACGCCGAAGCTGCCCGCCAAACATCGCTTGCGCTTAAATACCGCGAACAGTCAGGGTACAAGATCCCCCAGGAACTGCAGCAGTCAGCAAGCAGCGAGTGGTTTTCGCGCATCAATGGCGATGGCAGCATGCAAGATTTGCCCGATGCGAGTTCGGCGGCAACGGCACTTCTTCGCAGTTTGGATCGCAAGAGCCTTACCTATGTCCAAGGGGTCGTTGATCACGTTAACAAGGACAAGGCGCTCAGCTATATTGCCACGGGCGTAAATTCGGGAATTGCGCTGAAACACGCCAGGTTCCCCCAGATTGCCGACCTCGTAGCAGGGACAACTTTGGAAGTGGGGCGCGCAGAACCCGACGGTCCACCGTTGGACTGGCGGTCCTCACAAGCTGTCGAATTGCCGGGCTTGTGCGAAACAATGTCGGGGCGATTGGAGCGTCACGAAGGCAAGTCCTTCGCCTTCATCCGCACTCCCCGGGATGACATTTTCGTACCGCCTGATTTGGCAGTGATTTTCGCTACAGGGCAAAAATACGACGTTTCTTGCCTTGCGGTTAGACGCGCGGAAAAGACCGGCAAGACCGGCAAGACCGGCAAGACCGGCAAGATCGGTTGGCGTGCCGTGCGGGTCTCATCCGGCCCGAATGAAGCGTCAGTATTATAACGTTTTTTGTGAGCGATCGCACTGATGGCATGCTCAGGCATTGGTGAAAGCGCGAACTCGAGCCTGCAGGTCAACCTTGGCCTGCGAAATCGTGGCGGTGTTGGTCTTGGCTGAGCAGCGCTCTGCTGCTTTGTCGCCCAAGAAGTAGGCAATTCTCTCGGCATTGGCCCCGCTGGGATGCGGCGACCGACCAAGATGCGCCGTTCGTCGAGTAGGCCTTGAGCCGCCAAGGCCTGCATCGCCGTAGCAACTTTTGGACCAAGGGGCACGAGGATAGCGTCAGGCAAGGCGCGCAGTTCCTGACCAGTGTAAGCTTCCAACCAATGACGCAGAGTTGGTGTCTTCACCATATCGGGCGTGCCAGACCAATTCTGTCCGTCGACGAAAACCGGATAGCGAAGAGCCGAGGTAAAGTGGACCAGGTCATTCCGTTCGGACCATAGCGCGGCCGCGGAGGGCAGTCCCAGCCATTTCGCAAGGCCGATGGCGTCGAGCATGCGGATGAGGTTGGTCCGCATGGGTTCGCCCGAGAAGCTGGCAAAAGTCTTGGCGGCAGCCGCCGCCTCTTCGATTGGTCGACCTTGCACCAATGCAGTTCGCGCAGCGCGCAGTGCATTGGTGGCCTGAAACCGGCCCGGTATCATACCAATGATAACGACGCGGGCCGACGGGTTGATGTGATCGAAAGGAGCGTAAATCATCTCTACATGGCGCGCGCCGATGCGTTCGCCAGCCATCTGCAATTTTGGATCAGATTGCGGATGGTTGATTTCGGCATCGCTGAGCTGGGCGAGCACCGGAGCGAATTCCTTGAATATCGTCAGTGACATGGGGGCCTTCAGAATCAGATTTCGCGTTTATTGCAGATCCAATCGTCGATGTCCTCTTGCGCCCACGCGACGGCATATCCACCCAGCTGAACCGGTTTCGGGAACTTCCC
>JAPOIA010000110.1 GCA_029979185.1 Alphaproteobacteria bacterium
CCCTTGCCCGGCCGCGAGTCGGCTCTGGAAGCCTATCAGCGGCTGGATGCTGCATTCCGCCGTGAGTTCGAGCAGGTAGTTGCCGAACTGGATCAGCAGGCGACGGGTATCGTTGCGACGATCCGCCTGCACATGCGGGCCAAGGGTGATTCCGATCTGGAAGGGCTTGAAGCAATCTGTACCCGCGGCGGCAGCGCACTGCGGGATAAGCTTGAGCGCGCTGTTGCGATCGTCAACGAAGGTTTGCAGGGCATCCAGCGCTATCATCGAGCCAAGCGCGCGCGACTGGAAAAAATCCGCCAGCAGTCCATGAAGGACGTTGAGTAATTCTACAGCAAGCCGATCTGGCGTCGCGAAGAAGACGAATAGCGGAAGACGAATTTCAACACCCGCCTTTCTTTGCAGACAACGTGATCACTTCAGAGCTTTTAGCGGCACAGGGGCCACTGAATCATCGGGAACAAAAAAGTCCTGCATCAGATCGACGTCGTTGTTGACGCGATAACAGTCGAAGTCGCGGACGCCATTCTCCCACAGGAATGAATCGTCGATCAGGAAGTTGCCGGTGAAGTCCGCCGACGGCTTGCAAAAGATCATGTGCGCGGCATCGGCGAGAATGTCGGCCGTGCGCGATGCCTGCATAACTGCATCGCCGCCCAGCAGATTCTTGATCGCAGAGGTCGCTATCGTCGTGCGCGGCCACAGGGCGTTGACGGCAATCTTTTTGGCCCGCAGTTCTCCAGCCAGTCCCAGAACGGCAAGGCTCATACCGAATTTCGCCATGGAATAGGCGGTATGGCCAGCGAACCATTTTTCTTTCATGTCCAGCGGCGGCGACAGGGCGAGAATATGCGGGTTGTCCGCTTTCGACAGAAAGGGAACGGCAAGCTTCGATACCATGAAAGTGCCGCGGGCATTCACCTGATGCATCAGGTCGAAGCGCTTCATGTCGGTGTTCTGGGAATTGGTCAGCGATATCGCGCTGGCGTTGTTGACGACGATATCCACGCTGCCGAATGTCTCGGCGGTTTTCGCCAGTGCGTCCGCGACCTGCTCCTCAAAACGGATATCGACTGCAAGTGGAAGGGCCTTGCCGCCGGCCTGTTCAATTTCTTCTGCTGCCGTGAAGATAGTTCCGGGAAGCTTGGGATGGGGCTCGGATGACTTTGCGGCAATCGTCACATTGGCGCCGTCACGGGCGGCCCGCAAGGCGATGGCAAGGCCAATGCCGCGTGATGCGCCGGTGATGAAGAGCGTCTTGCCTGCGAGAGTTTGCATCTGATGTCCTTGCGCTGGTGTGTCTGACCGGTTGACCGGTGGAGATGTTACGCCGGTTTGGATTTGCTGCGCGCCATGAAGGCCATGAATACTTCCCGGGCCTCTTCAGATCGCAGCGCCAGGTCGAACAGGAACGCTTCCTCGCGGATGCGGTCCAGCAGGATATCGGGGTCGCCGCGCATCAGCCGCCGCGTGGCGCGCAGGGCGTTGCGTGGTTTGGAGGCGAGCAGTGAGGCTTTCTCGCGGGCTACGCCAAGAACTTCGCCTGCCGGTGCGATCCCATTGATAAGGCCGAGCGACAGGGCCTGATCCGCGCTGAACGGTTCGCCCAGCAGCAGCATTTCCGCAGCCCGGGCGTGACCTATCCGCGCCGGCAGCAGGAGTGACGAGGCGGCCTCCGGCACCAATGCCAGATTGATGAACGGCGTGTGAAAGCGCGCGACTGGCGAGGCGTAAATAAGGTCGCAGTGAAACAGCATGGTCGTGCCGACGCCGATGGCATTGCCATCAACCGCGGCGACCATCGGCGTTTCGCAAATGGCAAGTTGCCGGATGAAGCGTAGCGCCGGAAATTCCTCGGTCCGGTTCACGCGAGACAGGAACTCGCCGATATCGCTTCCGGCAGAAAAATTTTCGCCCGCGCCTGAGATAAGAATGGCGCGCACGTCGTCGCTTTTATCGGCCCGCTCCATCGCATCGACGAGGCCGAGATACATCTCGCCCGTCAGCGCATTCTTTTTCTCCGGCCGCGCAAAGGTGATTTCCATTACGCCATTTCTGGTTTCGATCTTTAGATTATCTGTCATGACTGTCTTCGTTATTGGGCAAAACTACGGGAGAAGAGCGATTGCAGCTTCGTGAACCGAGGCGGCACCCTCGCAGATGGAGAGTTCGAGGCCGCGCGCGCCACAGCAGATGTGTTCGGCGAAGAAGCGCGCAAGCGCAATGCGCTTTTGCGCATTGAGATCGTTGTCCGCGCTGGCGTTCAACGCGATCTGCGCAAGCGCCGTGCCACCGCGCGCCAGTCCGAACAGCCGCAAGTATGGTGTTGCCCCGGCCAGGGCGTCGTTTGGTGCATTGGCGATCTGCGCCCGGAGCCAGGAGCTGGCCCTGTCGAGGCTGTCGAGCGTTTCGGCCAACCTGTCGGCAGCATTGCCGAACTGAGGTACATTGGATGCTTTCAATGCTTCGACAATCGAGCGCATGTCGGTCATTTCGCGCTCTAGCGCGTCGCCGTCTCTCATTGGCAGCTTGCGCATGACAAGGTCGATCGCCTGAATACCGTTGGTGCCTTCGTAGATGGCGGCAATGCGAACGTCGCGCATGTGCTGGGCGGCGCCGGTTTCCTCGATAAAGCCCATGCCGCCATGAACCTGAACGCCAATTGAGGTTGCTTCATTCCCGAGGTCGGTGGAGAAGGCCTTCGCAACGGGTGTCAACAGGCTAGCCCGCTCATGCGCTTGCTGCCGTGCGCCTTCGTCCTGCGCGCGGTGGGAAAGATCGGTCGCCGCGGCTGTCAGGTAGCAGATGGCCCGCGATGCTGCGGTCATCGACGTCATTGCCATCAACATCCGCTTCACATCCGCATGGGCGGCGATCGGCGCCATGGCGTCAGTGCCGTCCCAGCCTGGCGGGCGGCCCTGTTTGCGCTCGCTGGCGAAGGCGATGGCCTGCTGGGTCGAGCGTTCCGCAGCGGCTACGCCCTGGATGCCGACGGCCAGCCGGGCATTGTTCATCATCGTGAACATGCAGGCCAGCCCGCGGTTTTCCTCGCCGATAAGCCAGCCGGTTGCCCCCCCATTGTCGCCGTAGATCATCGTGCAGGTGGGCGAGCCGTGAATGCCTATCTTATGCTCGATGGCCGAACAGCGCAGGTCGTTTAATTCGCCCGGCGCTCCATCCGCGTTCGGTATGTATTTCGGAACGAGGAAGAGGGAGATGCCGCGCGTCCCTGCCGGCGCATCGGGCAGCCGTGCAAGCACGAGATGAACGATGTTCTCGCTCATGTCGTGTTCGCCATAGGTGATGAAAATCTTCTGACCCGTAATCCTGTATGTGCCGTCGCTGGCGCGTTCGGCCTTTGTGCGCAGGGCGTTGAGGTCGGAGCCGGCCTGCGGCTCCGTCAGGTTCATGGTTGCCGGCCATACGCACGAAACGATGTTCGGTATGTAGGCCTGCTGGAGTTCCGGCGTTGCATGGCGGGCAAGCGCGAGGATCGCCCCATCCGACAGGATCGGACAGAGCATGAAGGCCATGTTGGCGGCGCTCCACATCTCAAGGCAGGCGGTATTGAGCACATTCGGCAACCCCATTCCGCCATGATCGGCGGGAGCGCTGAGTGACGACCAGCCGCCTTCTATCCAGGCCTGGTAGGCCTCTTTCCAGCCGGGAGATGTCGTCACGACCCCGTCCCTGCACACGGCAGGCGTCAGGTCGCCATTGCGATTGATCGGGTCGAGTACACCTTCGGCATATTTCGCCGCCTGATCGAGGATTGACGCATCCATCCCGTCGTCGAGGTCGGCGAAAGCAGCGTTGTTTGCGCCACTGGCGGCCGCCATGGCATATCGCATGGCAGCCTGAATTTCGGAGATCGGGGCGCGGTAGGTCATCGTGGCATTCCGGATGGTGTCGAATGGCGAGGAGATAGGGCATTTCCGCCGGAAAGGACATTGGACTATCGCGGCATGGAATAAAACCGCAATTGTTCGCTTTCTCGCCCAATTTTCTTGACCCGATGCTTTCGTTGCCGGACAAGACGGCTGGCTTGGTGCCGGGCTGCCGGTCGGTTCGGGCCGGCAGGATCACATAACGGGCAGGACAGCATTACGGGAAAGCAGTACGGTGCAACATCGCTTGCGTGACACGCAGATATTGGGAACCGATGATGCATCCATCGGCCGTGCTGCAGGCATTCTGCGGGCCGGCGGACTGGTCTCCTTTCCGACCGAGACCGTCTACGGACTGGGTGCCGACGCCACCAACGGCGAGGCGGTTGCCGGAATTTATTCCGCGAAACAGCGCCCTGCCTTCAATCCGCTGATTTCCCATCTTCCATCGCTGGAACAGGCGCTCGTGCAGGGGAATTTCGACGACAGGGCAAAGCAGCTGGCCGCGGCCTTCTGGCCCGGGCCTCTCACATTGGTGGTGCCTGTATCCGCTGAATGCAGCGTTTCCGACCTAGCACGCGCCGGTCTCGATACCGTTGCATTGCGCGTGCCCGATCATCCGGTTGCGCAGTCGCTCCTTAGCGCGGCAGGGCGGCCGGTGGCGGCCCCGTCCGCCAATCTCTCTGGAACGGTCAGCCCCACGTGCGCTGCTCATGTGTTGGAGGGGCTTGGCGGGCGGATTGATGCGATTGTCGATGCGGGACCCTGCAGCGTGGGGGTTGAATCGACCATTGTTGCCTGTATGGGCGGGCGGCCGCGCATCCTGCGGCCCGGCGGCGTCGCGCGGGAGGATATAGAACGCGTCGTGGGGGCAATCGGCGAAAGCTCTCATGCGGCCGGCTCCTTGCTGGCTCCGGGTATGCTGGCGTCGCATTATGCGCCGCGAGCAGCGATGAGGTTGGCAGCCAGCGTTGTGCAATCCGGGGAGGCCGTTCTCGATTTCTCCGGTCAGCTGTCGTCCGGCTCTGCCGTCGCCTATCTGGACCTGTCGCCGGATGGCGATCTGGCGCATGCGGCCGCAAACCTGTTTGCCTTCATGCGCAAGCTGGATGCCAGCGGCGCTGCGCAGATCGCCGTTGCGCCGATTCCGCGCAACGGTCTTGGCGAGGCGATCAACGACCGCCTGTCGCGCGCCGCGGCCGATCGCTAGGCGGCATTCAAGACCAGTTCGAAGTGTTGCGCCAGCGGTCATTCAACGCATTGAAGTGGAGCGGAATAGCAAGCATAATAATAAAAATGAGCCTTAACAGCCGAAATAGGATGCAGGGGTCCGAATGCCATTTACAACGTCCTGGGACGATTTCAGGCTGGTGAGCGCTATCGCCGAGGCGGGCTCACTTGTGGGCGCAGCCGAGAAACTGGGCATCAATCACTCCACTGCTTTCCGCCGGCTTGGCGCACTTGAGAAATCCCTCGGCTCCCGCCTGTTTGAGCGTGCCCGGTCGGGCTATTCCCCCACGCCCGCGGGCGATGAAATGATTGCGCTTGCTAGCCGCATTGCGGAAAACATGGCCGACTTCGAGCGCTCGGTGGCGGGCCGCGATGTCAAGCCTGCCGGCACTCTGCGGGTCACGACCAACGACACATTCGTCAGCTATCTCCTTGCGCCTATATTCGTTTCTTTCCGGAAGACCTATCCGGATATTTTTCTCGATGTGATCGTCACACACCAGTCGCTTAACCTGTCGCGCCGTGATGCCGATATTGCGATACGGGCGACAGCGGAGCCGCCGGAAACGCTGGTTGGCCGCAAGATGCCGGTCTTCGCATGGTGCTGCTATGCGCCGAACGAGTGGCTGGAAGACGGCCAGTTGCGCGCCCCTTCTCCGTCCTGGATCGGCTACGGTCAGGCGCTGAGCGCGCTCCCTGCGGCCAGGTGGCTGCAAGACAAGGCCCGTCCTGCGGAGATCGGTTGCCGGTTCGACACGCTGATCGGGGTAGCGCATGGTGTTGCGGCTGGTCTCGGTGTTGCTGCCATTCCCTGCTTCATTGGCGATCAGATCCCCAGCATCGGCAGAACCGGGGAACTACTGCGTTTCGGCGATGCGCTCTGGCTGCTGACTCACGCGGATTTGCGTCAATCGGCGAGGGTCCGGGCATTCATGGACCATGCCGCGAACGAATTGGCGGCGAGAAAAGCCTTGATTGAGGGCCGTTGAGCGCCATCTGGCACAGGTGGGCAATTGGAATGCAGTCGCGCTTGCGCATGCTTGCGAACTCTGCATATTGCCAGCATCGCGCGTGGTCCGGTCAGGGGAGCCGCGCATCTTCAAAATTCGGGAGGCAATCCATGAGAAATTACCTGTCGCGGGCGCGAACCTGTGCCCTGGTGCTGTCCGCGCTGGCCGTGTCACTTGCCGGTACGCAGGCACGTGCTGAAACTCTGGAAGAGTTTTACAAGAATAACCCCTTGCGCATCATCGTCGGCTACGACAATGGCGGCGGATATGATGTCTATGCACGCATCCTGTCGCGTCACATCGGTCGGCATCTGCCGGGCAATCCGACAACCATCGTGCAGAACATGCCAGGGGCCGGATCGCTGGTTGCGGTAAATTACCTTTACAATGTCGCGCCCAAAAACGGTTCGACCATTGCGACATTCGCCCGCAACATGGCGGTGCTAGGCATTCTCGGCAAGAGCAAGCGGATAAAGTTCGATATCCGCAAGTTCACCTGGCTCGGCTCGTCATCGAGCTATGCCGAAGACGCATATATCCTGTGGCTGCGCAAGGACGCCAAGGCCAAATCTCTGGACGAGGCCCGCAAGCCTGGCGGCCCGCAGCTCATTCTAGGTGGAACCAATGAGGGTTCGACAGGCAGCGACGTGCCGAAGATCCTCGCCGACACGATCAACCTGAACGTCAAGCAGATCCTCGGCTACAAGGGGTCGGGCGGCCTGTTCCTGGCCATCGATCGAGGCGAGATCGAAGGCCGTATCACCGACCTGTCGGCGGTGCGCTCGAATCGCCCGAACTACCTGAAGCCGGACGCCTTCATTCGGCCGATCCTGCAGTTCGCACGCGAAACCCGCCATCCGGATTTCCCGAATGTACCGACCGCCCGCGAACTGGCAAAGGACGCAGCATCGCTCGCTTTCATCGAACTGGCGGAAATGCCATTCAAGCTCGCCCGCCCCTATGCGGCGCCTCCCGGACTGTCTAAGGATCGCGCTGAGGCTCTGCAGAAGGCCTTCATGGCCGCTCATGCCGACCCGAAATATCTCGATGAAGCGAAAAAGCTCCACATTGGTGTCAGCCCGATCGACGGCAAGGCCGTGCTGGCGATGATCGACAAGATTTCCAAGGCCCCTGCGGTATCGCTCGACAAGATGCGCGATCTATACGATGCGGCCGAACGGGCGAAGAAGGCGCGCAGGAAGAAGAAAGAAAATTGAGTTTTGCTCCGGCTATGCTTTGTGCTTGACTGAACCGGCGGCGCGGCACAGCGCCGCTGGGAGGAAGCCATGAGGAACATTCAATTTGCCGGTGTGGCCGGAGCGGCTCTGGCCGCTTGCATTCTTTCCGCATCGTCCGCGAAAGCCGACGATGTCGAGCAGTTTTACAAAAGCCGCCCGCTCGAAATACTGGTCGGCTATGGTCCCGGCGGCGGCTACGATGTTTATGCGCGACATCTGGCGCGCCACATCACGCGTTTTATCCCCGGAAAGCCGACCGTGGTTGTGCGCAATATGCCAGGCGCAGGTTCGCTTGTTCTGGCCAATCATCTCTACAACGCGGCTCCTAAAGATGGCAGCACGTTCGGCATTTTTGCTCGTGACATGGCGCTGTCCGCCATTCTGAAAGCTAACAAGAATATTCGCTTCGACCCGCGCAAGTTTGGCTGGATCGGCACACCGGCGAGCGCGGCCAATGATGTTTATCTTACCTTTGCGCGCAAGGACGCAAAGGTGAAGAGCGTCTCGGATATCGTGGGCAAGGGCGAGAAGGTGCTCGTACTAGGCGGGACCGGTCTGGGTTCTGCCGGCAATGACTGGGCCTTGCTGCTGCGCGACGGCCTTGGATTGCGGATCAAGCTGATACCCGGCTATCGCGGTTCCGCGCAGTTGTTTGTTGCGGCGGAGCGCGGCGAGATTGACGGCCGTTCGCTCGATTACTCGGCTGTACGTTCATCCAGGCCCGATTGGCTAAAATCGGGCAGTCCGATGCGCGTCCTGCTGCAATTCGGCCGCACCACGCGCCATCCCGACTTTACCAATGTGCCGCTAGCGCGCGATTTCGCCGATACGCCGCGCAAGCTGGCCCTGCTTGATCTGGCCGAACTCTCGAATACATTATCCCGGCCCTTTGCAGCGCCTCCGGGTGTTCCTGCTGACAGGCTGGCCGCCTTGCGCAAAGCATTCGACGCCATGGGCAAGGATGCGGCCTATATTGCGGAAGGAAAGAAACTGCGGGTCGACATTTCACCCATGAGCGGCAAGCAGATGCTCGCAGTCATTGAGAAGCTGGCCGCATTCCCCGAGCCGGTTCGCGAACAGATGCGCAAGATTCGCAGCGCAAACAAGAAGCCGGTGAAGAAAAAGAAATAGACCTCGTTTACGCAGCGTCACTGTTGGCGCCAATTAAACCGCAAGTACGAAAGAAGGATATTCCATGCCCCACGATACCGAAGGCGTTGTTCACTGGCACGAACCTAAAGCCGGAGAGAATGCGGGTTTCGGCAAGTTCGAACGCGCTCCGTCCAATTACGATCGTTTCATGGAATCGGAAGGCATCCCGGTCTATCGCAATATCGGAGTGCGGCGGGTTCAGGACTTGCCGCTTGGCAATTGGGAGCGTCTGGGCGGACGTGGCAGCTACATCCAGCTTTACGGGACGGAAGGGCTGTGGGGCATGTATGTCGTGGAAGTGCCCGCGGGCGGTGCCCTGAATGTCGAAAAGCATATGTATGAAAAGACCGTGCT
>JAPOIA010000111.1 GCA_029979185.1 Alphaproteobacteria bacterium
TCTGTGAATCATAGTACCAAGTTGGTACTACCAACGTTGTTCGCCTCACAGATTGCCTCAAACATTCCCGACTTCAAATGAGCGGGGAGTAGCGCAAGCAATGCAAATGGAAACGAAGCCTCAGGTCAAGAGCCTGCGCAGCGGCAAGCCCGCTTCTGCTGTCTATATAGGAAACAGCTTTTTCTACTATAACAATGGCGTCAATCAGCAGGTCACGAAGCTGCTGGCGGCGGCGGAACCGGAGGCGCTCTGGCGCAGCACGAGGATCACGATCAGCGGATCGGGGCTCGACTGGCACGACATCGATTCCTATTTCAGGCCTAATGCAGTCGGGCGCTATTCTTTCGATCCGGACAACAATGTCGTCTTCAACAAGCTGGAAAAACTTTTCGATGTTGCAATCGTCATGGATTCCAGCCAGGGGCCCATCCATCCGCAAGTGGCGCCGGTTTTCGATGACTATATCGGGCGCAATGCTGCCTCTTTGCGCAGTCATGGCGCTGAACCTGTGTTCTTCATGACATGGGCTTATGCCGATGCGCCGCAGATGACGCAACCGCTGGCTGAAAAATATACGCAGGCTGGCAATGCACACAATGCGCTGGTCATACCCGCCGGCCTTGCTTTCGCCAATGCACTTGCTGCGAGCTCCGGGCTTGAACTGCACGTGGACGATAAGCGCCATCCGAATGCCAATGGCACCTATCTTGCCGGTTGCGTGACATATGCAAGCCTGTTCGGCAAATCCCCGCAGGGCCTTTCCTGGCATGGAGAATTGGATCAACGAACGGCAAAATTCTTGCGGACCGTCGCCTGGGAGACGGTGCGCGCTTACTACGATAGCTGAAAGTGTTGCTGCAGGGGACTTTCCCGCTCGGCAATGTCGCGAAGTCCGTCGCGATAGGTCGGGTATGCCAGCGACACACCCAGTTCCTCGCGCAATGCCCTGTTTGAAACGCGCTTGTTGTCGCTGTAGAAGCTGCGCGCCATCGCAGAAAGCTCAGCATCCTCGAAAGCAACTTCCGGCGGCGGCGCAACGCCGATCATGTCGGCGGCATAGGTGACGACATCCTGAGGCGGCGCCGGTTCATTGTCGGCAACATTCCAGACGCGGATTTCGTGCTGGCCATTGCGGTCGAAACAGGCCGAGATGGTGCGCGCAATATCTTCCACATGAATACGATTGAACACCTGTCCGGGCTTGATGATCCGCTTGGCGCGTCCGTTGCGCAGGTTCTCCAGCGCATTGCGTCCGGGCCCATAGATGCCTGCCAGCCTCAGGATGTGCAGGTTCAATCCACGTTCGCTTGCAAGTGCCTTCCATTCCCGCTCGGCGCGCAGGCGGTTGCGGCTGCGGTCGTTCATCGGATGCACCGGCGCGTATTCATCGATCCATTCCCCCTGGTGGTCACCATACACGCCGACCGTTGACAGATAGACGATGGTACGAAGGAGCGGAGCCGCAAAGATGGCTTCCCCAAAGGCATGGGCAGTCGGGTCTCCCTCCGTTCCCGGCGGAACCGATACTATGAGATCGTCGGCCTCCGCCAAAGCTTCCGCTATAGCCGGGTCCGTCTTGCCATCATCCCAAACGAACGCCTTGATACCATCAGCGACGAATTGTTCGGCCTTTTCGGCGCTGCGGACCGTTCCTGAAATGGATACGAATTCGTTGCGGTGGCGCTGAATGAAATGGGCGACGGAATAACCCAGCCCGAATATGAAAACGTTCATCTTGCTGTCACGTGCTCCGGTTGTCCCAGCCCGGCATTTATCCAGCCTTCCCCGTGGTGTTTTATGGCTCGTTCGCTACGCTTTGACTTCGGTCAGAGCCGAACGCCACTCATGGCGGACCGCCTCGTCTCTTTCCCTGTCTGCATGCTGACCGGCAAGAGAACGAAACGCATTCCGGTCAGCCAGCCTGCTGGCGGCCCAGATTGCCATCGCGCGGACTATGGGTGACGCATGCAGGAGTTTTTCCGCAATTAACGGCAGCAATGCGGCAGCGCCGGAGTTTCCTGCCGCGATCAGTACATTGCGAAGAAATCGCTCATGGCCGATACGTTTGACAGGCGATCCGGAAAACTGGGCTCTGAAACCCGCTTCATCCAGCTGCAGTAGCTCCGCGAGGCACGGCGCGCGGAGATCGTCCCGGGCCTGAAGCTTCGCTTCCTGCGCCGCCTGGGCAAACTTGTTCCAGGGGCACACGGCAAGGCAGTCGTCGCAGCCATAGATACGGTTGCCCATCGGCTGACGGAACTCCTTTGCGATATGCCCCTTGTGTTCGATTGTCAGATAGGAAATGCATCGGCGTGCGTCCAGTTTGTAGGGAGCCGGGAAAGCCGCTGTAGGGCATATGTCCAGACAGGCATGGCAGGAACCGCAGCTGTCTGAAACCGGCTCGTCCGGTTCCAGCTCCAGAGTGGTGAAGATGGAGCCGAGAAACAGCCAGGAGCCGAAATCCCGTGATACAAGATTGGTATGTTTACCTTGCCAGCCAATACCTGCCGCAGCGGCAAGCGGCTTCTCCATCACCGGCGCGGTATCGACGAACACTTTCACATCCGGCCGCGTCTCATCCGCCGATGATGCCGAAACCATCCATTGCGCCAGCATTTTCAACCGGCCCTTGATGACGTCGTGATAGTCGCGGTTGCGTGCATAGACGGATATGGTGCCGCAATCGCCTTTCGACAGGCTAGCCAGCGGATCGCTGTCGGGTCCGTAATTCATTCCAAGCATGACGATGGAACGCACGTCCGGCCACAGTGCGCGCGGGCTGCGCCGTCGGTCTGCGGTTTCCTGCATCCAGTCCATCGTGCCGGCGGAACCTTCGGCCAGCCATGCGTCGAGCCCTTGCGCGGCATGCGGCGCTGCATCCGGCCCGACGATGCGGCACAGGTCGAACCCGAGGGCGGCCGCGCGCTCGCGCAATCTGGTCGTGAAATTCTGCGCCTTGGTCATTCGCCGGATATGTCCATCCCGTTCCTGCTTGGCAAGAGAATTGGCAAGAGAATTGGCAATCGGTCACTCATGGTGTTGGCTCGGTTGCCGCAGCAGGAGTTCGCCTCATGATGGCCTATGCGAGCAAGCAGTGCTTGTGACCGCGCACAACGAGAGTATAGAGACGCATAAGCGCAGCTGCCGTGATTCGCGGCCTCATACCAACAAGGATTGCGCATGTTCGGATTTGAAGCAATCAAGGCCCTGGTCCTGGGGGTCATCGAAGGTTTTACGGAATTCCTGCCGGTTTCCTCAACCGGGCATCTGCTTCTTTTCGGACACTTTTTCGGTTTCGAGTCTAAAGGCAAGACATTCGAGGTGCTGGTGCAGCTCGGTGCGATCCTGGCCATCCTGATCGTCTATTTTCGCAAGCTGCTGGATATTGCGCTGGCCTTGCCAAAGGACGGCAGGTCCCGCCGCTTCGTCATCGGAGTGCTGGTAGCTTTTCTGCCGGCGGCGATCATCGGCGCGCTGGCCCATTCCTTCATCAAGGGCGTTCTGTTCAATCCCATGATCGTTTGCACCACGCTGATCGCCGGCGGCTTCATCCTTTTGGCGGTCGACGAAATGGAACTGGAAAAGAAATACACCGATATCATGGACTATCCCATGATGATGTATCTGAAAATCGGCCTGTTCCAGTGCCTGGCGATGGTGCCGGGCGTGTCGCGTTCGGGCGCGACGATTGTTGGTTCTCTGCTGATGGGCGCCGACAAGCGCTCTGCGGCCGAGTTTTCCTTTTTTCTTGCCATGCCGACCATGGCTGGCGCATTCGCCTACGATCTGCTGAAAAACTACAAGATTCTGACTTTCGATGACGTCGCAATCATCGGCATCGGTTTCGTGGCCGCGTTCTTTGCCGCACTCTATGTCGTGCGCGGCTTTCTGCAATTCGTGTCCAGCCATGGCTTCAAGTATTTTGCCTGGTGGCGGATCGTCGTCGGAACGCTTGGCTGGACCGGGCTGTATTTCTTCCCGACTGCGCATCTGTGATGCGATCTGGCCAGCCTGTCAGGAGCCGGCCAGAGACATGATGTAATCGTTCCGTTCGTTGAGCAGCTCATCGAATACGGCGTGCAGCGATACATCCGCCATGGCCCGTACCTGGTAAAGGTCGGGCCGGGAAGCCTGCGGGGGATCGATGCCGTTCTCCATATCCTTGAGTAACTTCAGCAGCTGTTTGCGCGCCGTAATGACCGGCACGTCCGACGACACGAGCCGCTCGCGCGACCGGTCTACGAGTCCGCCGTTCCGTACACCAGGAATCGACTTCAGCGATTCCTGGATACAGCGATCCTGTTCGTTTATGCCAAAAATGCCGGTGTAATTGCCGCTTTTCTGGACCTCCCGGTCGATGAGAAAGTCGTTGTCCGCGTTGGCCACTGGCAACCACGTGTCGATGATGTAGCCATCATCGAGCCTTGTGCTTCCGGGCTGCAAGCGCGGCGGGAAGAACGAACCTGCATCCAGGATTTGCCGTTCCTTGTCGGTGAAATCACGATCTGCATTGAAGCACGTTCCGAATGTCATGACGTTGTAATCGTCCACCGGCACCCAGGCGCGACCGGTGCGCGGGTAGCCACGGTTGGGGATCAGGCAGAACATGGGCACCAGCCATTGGGTCACGCGCCACACAAATTCGTTTTCGTTGAGCGTGCGGCGGCGCGATCCATAAACGAAGCCATAGTTGGTTTCTTTCAGTGTGATGGACGGCGAGCCATCCACTGGCCCCGGCGGACCATAATAGGTGAACTCCGGCGGCAGGGAATGTTCGGGGCTGTTGCTGCGATGAAGGAACGAGACATGCGAGGTGTCAATCTCGCCTTCCATGCCCTGCGCCCAGTTGGTGCGTTGCAGCCACCGGTGATGACTTACCTGGGATTCGGGAAACGTGGTCCACTCCAGCCCCGGCAGGCCGGGCATCTTGTCAGGTGGGCCCATGTAGACCCAGATGATCCAGCCGGCCTCACGTGTGGGATAGCCGGTGATGCCCATCTTGCGCTTGGTGTTCTCGGCATTCTCGACGTTTGGCAGGTCGATACAATTGCCGTTCACGTCGAATTTCCAGCCATGGTAGGGGCAGCGCAATCCGCATTCTTCGTTCCGGCCCCAGTACAGCTGTGCCAGCTTGTGCGGACAATAGGCGTCGATGATGCCGACGCGCCCGTCAGTGTCGCGGAATCCGACGAGATCCTCTCCAAGAATGCGCAGCCGCCTCGGTGGCGAATCCGGTTCGCGCACCTCCGACGACAACATGGCTGGTAGCCAGAACAGGCGGAACAGCTTCCCCATGGGTGTTCCCGGACCTGTACGGCACAGTCGGTCATTGTCCTCGGGTGAGAGCATGGCGTTCCTCCAGAAGGAAAAGCAAAATTTATTCGTAAACATGTTTACTATATGCGCCTGCTGCGGTAGTGTCAACATATGCGGGACCAACTAGCAGATGCCGGACGACCACATGCCGAACCGTATGGCCGAGGATGAGCTTTACGCAATTGCTCTTGCCTGCACCCGAGGGCGGGAGACCATAGTTTCGCGATTTCGGGATCTGCTGGCGGCTCATGCCCTGACCGAGCAACAGTGGCGGGTGATGCGTGTGATGCATGAGGCTGGTTCCATCGAAACCACCGATCTTTGCGCGCGCTGCTGTATTCACAAGGCCAGCATGATGCGTATTCTACGTGCTCTAGTGGAGCGAGGACTTGTTGAGCGCGAAATGCATGAGCAGGACAAGCGCCGCCATATCGTTTCCATTACAGGATCGGGTTCGGCGCTGATTGCGCGGCTGCTGCCAGCCGCACGCATGATATATG
The DNA here is from genome assembly GCA_029979185.1 of Alphaproteobacteria bacterium. GTDB lineage: Bacteria > Pseudomonadota > Alphaproteobacteria > Rhizobiales > Beijerinckiaceae > Terripilifer. The sequence continues at coordinate 5,817 of JAPOIA010000111.1, forward strand.
ACTCCATTCTTGATCGCTTCGGCCGTGAAAAGGCTCGCCAGCTTGTCCGGTTGCTGGATGAGCTTGCGCAGTTGCACGTGTGAAGGTCTGGCAGGGCCACTGGCTGGCACATGAGGCGTTTCGGGATTGCTCGCCCCGCCTGGCGTGTTACCTCGGTTTTTTCTTCCAGCATCTTAGATTGATGGGTAGGGACTGAAAGACATGACGCGATTGCACGGCAGCGAGCTTATTGAACGGCTGCAGGCTCTGGTTCCCGTCTTGCGCGAAAGAGGCGGGGCAGCCGAGGAAGCGGGCTGCATTCCGCGGGAGACGGTTGACGATCTCATAGAGGCCGAGGTGTTCCGCGCCGTTGTGCCGGCCCGCTTCGGCGGTCACGAGGTGGACTTCCGCTACATCCCGCAAATTTTTCGCGTTCTGGGCCGTGGCTGCGTGTCGACAGCCTGGACCATGGGCTTTCTCGTCTATCACAATTTCCAGTTCGCCCATTTCCCGGAAAAGGCGCAGGATGAAGTCTGGGGCTCGGGCCGCGGCTTCACCATGGCGCCGGGGCAGGTGATGCCTTCCGGCAAGGCAATAGCCACCGAAGGCGGGTACCGGCTGACGGGCCGCTGGGGCTACGCCACCGGCATCCACCACGGAGACTGGATGCTGCTGAGCGCGCCCGTCTCCGGTGGCGGGTTCGATGGCGATGTCCTGCGCTTCTATGTGCCGGTTTCGGAATTCCGGCTTCTTGATACCTGGAAAGTAGCCTCCATGCGCGCGACCGGCTCGCATGATGTGGAGCTGGAGGATGTGTTCGTGCCGGCATGGCGCTCGGTGCGTGTTGCCGATCTGCGCGGTAGTACGGCCGAAGGACTGGCACTGAACCCTGGATACCTCTGGCGCATTCCCCTGTTGAGTTTCATGTGCTCCGGCGCTGTCGGGCCCATGGTCGGCGCGGCCGAGGCGATGCTGGAAATCGTCACCGAAACGCTGCGCAACAAGGTTCGGGCCTATTCGATCAATCAGGCGCAGGGCCAGATGTCGACGCGCGTGCGGCTGGCGCAAATGTCCTTGCGGCTACAGGCGATGGTTGCCCTTTATGAAAAGTCGATCCTCGAGATCGAGGAGAGCGCCGCAGGTGGCGATGTGATGGATGCCGCCGGGCGTGCTGCCGTGCGCGCCACCATGTCCTGGATCGCCAGCGAGGCGCAGGCGATTGTCAACACCCTGGCAAAGGAGGCAGGATCGCGCGGCAACTATCTGTCGTCCCCTGTACAGCGTTTCCAGCGGGACGTGAACGGACTGGCCACCCATGCCCTGTTCGACATGGATCACACCGGAGATTTATATGCGCACACATTGCTTGGAATGGATCTGCCGGCCGGAGCAATGGTGTAGGCGGAGCCTGTTTCAGATCCGCTTGTCCGGGCTGTCGCAATATTCCCGCACAACGCATTTTTCGCATTCCGGCTTCGTCGCCTTGCAGATGTAGCGGCCGTGCAGGATGAGCCAGTGATGGGCGTGCCGGCGGAATTCCTTCGGCACCACCTTTTCCAGCCCCAGTTCCACCTCCAGCGGCGTCTTGCCCGGCGCCAGCCGCAGCCGGTTTGAGATGCGGAAGAGATGGGTATCGACGGCAATCGTTTCCTGCCCGAAGGCAATGTTGAGCACGACATTGGCCGTCTTGCGTCCTACACCCGGCAATTTCTGCAGTTCGTCGCGGTCCTGCGGAATTTTGCCCCCGTAATCTGAGATGAGCTTCTCGCACAGGCCGATGACATTCTTTGCCTTGGTGCGGTACAGGCCAATGGTCTTGATATAGTCGCGCAGCTGCTCCTCACCCAGCGCCAGAATCTTTTGTGGCGTATCGGCAATCGCAAACAGCGGTCTTGTAGCCCTGTTGACGCCGCTGTCTGTCGCTTGCGCCGACAGGACTACTGCAACAAGCAGCGTGAACGGATTGACGTAGTGCAATTCCCCCTGCGGGTCGGGATTGGCGTCATGCAGGGCCTGGAAAATTGCATGGACCGTTGCAGCGTCTTGAACCCTGGGCTTTCGTTTTTTCGCCATACGGGCGCGGGCATCCGCCAGCGCTTTCGGCATTTTGCGTGGCGCAGTGCCATCCGTTTTGATGGCCTTTCCTGAAGCCTTGGCCGGCGTCTTTCTTGCCGGCTTTTTCGAAGCTGCGGACTTTTTGGGCGTCGTAATCTTCTGGGGTGGCGCAGCCTTTGCCGTTCCGGCATGTTGGGTTCCGGGTGTGGCGCGGCGGTTCGGCGCAGGCGTATCGATTTTTTTCACAGGCATGATACAAACATCATATCGCCAGTGCGATTGGAGCGCGAAGCCTTTGAATCCCGCCAGCCATCACGACACACAGATTTTTTCGGCGCGTCTGTCGCCGCACCGGTCTCTGCAGCGCCGGCAGTTCCATTGGCTGATGATGTTCCTGTGCGGCGCGATGTTCTTCATCTCGATACCGTTTTTCGTGCTCGGGGCATGGCCGGTGCTTGGCTTTATGGGCCTGGACCTGCTGGGCTTCTGGTGGGCCTTCAGGATCAATTATCGTGACGCTCGCGCCTATGAGGATATCCGGCTCAGTCATTTCGAACTGTCGGTCGATCGCGTTTCGGCAAAGGGCAAGCGCGACGAATGGCGATTCAATCCGGCCTGGGTCAGGATTGTGAAACAGGAGCACGAGGAATTCGGTCTCGAGAAGCTCTGGATCGTCTTCCGCGACAGGAGTGTGGAGCTGGCGAGCTTCCTGGGGCCCGACCAGAAAGCCGATTTCGCCCGGGACTTCGCGCTGGCTCTCAGCGAGGCCAAGCGAGGGCCACGCTATTCATAAAGTGCCTTGGTGTTTGGGGTATTCGCTTCCAGCAAGCCCTTGAGCCTTGGTCGTCGCTTCAACCTGTCTGCGCCTCGATATATTTAAGGGTGTTGGCAAGCGACTGTTTAATGGATGCTTGGCGCACTCAACATGCCGTTTCCCCTGCCGGACAAAGCAC
>JAPOIA010000112.1 GCA_029979185.1 Alphaproteobacteria bacterium
GTCTTCGCCACCGCGCTCTTCGTGGTCACGAGGGCGCTCGTGTAGTATCGTTCAACGTTCGCGGCGTTAATCCGCGAAAAAATATTTCAGTTTGGTTCACACAAAAACGGTTCGCCTCTTCGTCGCTCACAGCGCCTTCTCCTCAAGACCGGTTGACCGGCATTCTGGTGTAACGATGAAACAGATACGCTCCGAACACCGCATTTGCGACAACAACGGCAAGTGCGAACGGCAAGATATCGCTGAACGAAACCACTATCAGGAGCGACCATGCCGCCAGACCGCCAAGTGGCCACAGCATACCCGCCAGGCGGCCCTTCCTTCCGTATATTTCCATCGCAAGGATCGAAAGGTTGAGCAGCACGTGCAGAACAGCCAATAGCGCCCAGTCCTGGCGGAAGCCAGAATCCAGCAGCAGCCCGCAAAAGGCGATAACATTGCCGGTGAGCATGGGATGCGGCAGCAGCGAGAATGGAAAGGCGCTCGACCACTTCGCCGGCAGGTTGGCCAGTTCATACCCGTAGTAGGTGCGGTCGGAGCCAATTGCGCGTGCGGCAGCAATATTCAGGGCAAATCCGGACAACACGACGAGAACCGAAGCCAGACTGCTGACGCCCGGCGCGTAAACCGCCGCCAGCACACATAGCGAAAGGCTTTTCAGAAGCATCGCATCGGATTTGAAACGCGGAAGCGGAACCGCGCGCCAGAAATAGGCCAGCGCATAAACGCCATAATGCCAGAAACTCAGGACATAAACCGCCAGCGCCCAGCGTTCGGCGCCACAGGCAATGGCAAGTGCACAGCATACAAGAGCAGACGCTGGCAACCACAGGCGTTCGCCCAAGGACCAGATATTTCTGAGGCTCACACTCTCCGACCGCCCGGACATCCCTTTCATACCCTTCGACCAACATCAAAGAGCCGTTTCACAGGATTTCCATGACCGCCATATCAAGATTGTCGGACAGTTTTGTGAAAATTGCACGGAAGGTTCACAAAACTACTTAGAAGAAGTTTCCCGAGCCGCATGGCGATCAGGCTGAACCAATGCGATTCAAAACGGCACTTCGCACACTACCCTTCCAGTTCCTCGCGCAGCATTTCCAGCTCCAGCCAACGCTCCTCGGCTGCAGCGAGATCTTCTTCCAACTTGCCGATGGCTTCCGAAACTTTCGTGAACCGCGCCGGATCGCGATTGTACAGATCGGGGTCTTCCATTTCCTTCGATAGCGCATCGCGTTTCGCGGTCAGCTCATCGATCTGCTTTGGCAGGGTCTCAAGCGCATGCTTGTCCTTGAAGGACATCTTGCCTTTCGCTGCTGGCGGCTTCTTCTCCGCGACAGGCTCCGGCCTTTCGATTTTCGCCGCCGGAACCGCTGGTTGCATGAAAACACGCGCGAAACCGTATCCGCGCTGGGCGATCATGTCCGAGTATCCGCCCGGATATTCTATCCACTTGCCATTGCCTTCCGGCGCAATGGTTGATGTCGCAACCCGGTCAAGAAAGTCGCGATCATGGCTGACGACTATAACCGTGCCCGGATAATCGGCGATCATCTCCTGCAACAGGTCGAGCGTTTCGAGATCCAGATCGTTGGTCGGTTCGTCCAGCACCAGCATGTTGGACGGCATGGACAAGGCCCGCCCCAGCGCCAGCCGGCCGCGCTCGCCGCCCGACAGTTTCGTCACCGGCTGGCGCGCCTGTTCCGGCGTAAACAGGAAGTCTTTCATATAGCCAGCGAAATGTTTGCGCACGCCATTGATGTCGACGTAGTCACCGCTGCCGCCGGTGATGGCGTCCTTCAGCGTCCAGTCGTCGCGCAATTGCTGGCGCTGCTGATCGAGCGCGGCGATTTCTAGATTGGCCCCGATCCGCGTCTTGCCCGTATCCGGTTCCAGCTTGCCAGTGAGCAGATTGATCAGCGTCGTCTTGCCCGCTCCATTGGGCCCGGCGATACCCAGCCGGTCGCCGCGCAGGATGCGGATGGAAAAGTCCTTCACGATGGCCTTGTCGCCATAGCTCTTGGAAATCTTTTCCGCTTCCATTACCAGCTTGCCGGAAACATTCGCTTCCGCAGCTTCCAGTTTCACATTACCCTGGACATGGCGCTGTTCGCGCACCTGGCTACGCAGGTCGGCAAGATTGGCCATGCGCCGGACATTGCGCTTGCGCCGCGCGGTGACGCCATAGCGCACCCAGTGTTCTTCCGCGACGATCTTGCGATCCAGCTTGTGCCGTTCCAGCTCTTCCTGTTCGAGCACCTCGTCGCGCCATTCCTCGAAATGCACAAAGCCCTTGTCGAGCCGCCGTGCCTGGCCGCGGTCAATCCATACCGTTGCGCGCGACAGGTTCTGCAGAAATCGCCGGTCATGACTGATGATCACCATTGCCGATCGCAGCTCGCCGATTGCCTCTTCCAGCCATTCGATGGCGGGCAGGTCGAGATGGTTGGTCGGCTCGTCGAGCAGCAGGATGTCGGGCTCCGGCGCCATGACGCGAGCCAGCGCCGCCCGGCGCTTCTCTCCGCCGGAAAGCCGCTCTGGATTTTCGTCGCCCTTCAGACCCAGTTCGTTCAGGAGGTATTGCGCCCGCCAGGGATCGTCTGCCGGCCCAAGCCCGGCCTCGACATAGGCAAGTACGGTCTCGAAGCCGGACAGGTCCGGCTCCTGCGGCAGGTAGCGAATGGATGCGCCCGGTTGCAGGAAACGCGTTCCACCATCGGGTTCGACCTGACCGGCAGCGATCCGCAGCAGCGTCGACTTGCCCGAACCGTTGCGCCCGACCAGCGCCAGCCGCTCGCCCGGCCCCACGGAAAGCTCCACCCCTTCCAGCAACGGCTTGCCGGAAATGGTCAGGCGGATGTCTTGCAACAGCAGAAGGGGCGGCGCGGCCATTCAAAACCTCGTATCGTGAGGCTTTCCTTATAGCGTTTTCAAGCGAAGTGGAATCCGGTGCAAAAAAGAAAACGCGTCAAAACAGGAATCTGGATCATTTCACCGTTTCTTGTAAGCATTGAAATGATCCAGCCGGCATCGCAACCAGGCTGAAAATCCGTATCAAGTCGCTTCAACTCAATCCCTGCGCTTGCGCCCTGTGAACATTGCGCCAACCAGGAATTCCCTGTGTTCCAGCTAGGCGACGATCACGCCCAGAACATGCAGGCCTATCAATGCGACACAGCCCCAGGCGCAGGCTTCATGCACTTCCTCGATCCACTTGACGCCCCAGAAATAGTCGAGCGTCATCAGATAGCCGCTGAAACAGGTCGCGGCGACCGAGGCGATAAGCGCGATCACCATCTCTCCGCCTGCCGGATTGTGGCCGAGATAGCGCTTCGCCCGCAGGTAAAGCGTATCGCGCAGGAAGTTCAGCGTTTCCCGCGGGCCGCGGACAAAATCCGAGAAACGCGCGTGGCGAGGTCCGGTGAACCCCCAGACGATTCGCATGACTAGCAATGCCGCAATGGCATAGCCTGCGCCCTGATGGATGGTTTCGGAAAAATCCGGAGTGAGAAAGGCGGTCACGAACAGCGCGACCAGCGACCAGTGAAAGATGCGGAAGAATACGTCCCAGACCTTCACCGTCTCCGGCGCGCTGGAAGCGCCGGAGACATTCGACTGTGGCGAAGCGGTCATTTCAGTCCGCCTGCTTGTGCACCAGACGGTCGTTTGTCGGATCGAGGAACAGCTCGAAGCGCTGGCCGTCCTTGCGGGCATAGACTTCGTAGCAGGAGCCGGACACTTTCGACTTGGCGATCCGGTAGCCAGCCTTGGTTACCGTTGCAGCAGCCTTGTCCATGTCCATCCAGGCGGAACGGGGCTGGGTCGTGCAACCGGCGCGATAGGAACCGGCCTGCGCAACCGTAAGCGAGGTGGCGAGGGCCCAAACGGAAAGAGCGGCGGCAGCGATTGTCTTGAAAGTCATTGGTATCTCCTGATGTGTGTTGCTCTGTTTCGATTCGGCAGTTTCATCCGCCGACCCGTGGACAATGGCGCAAATGACCCCGCCAAAACCTGACGCCCCCTGTCAGCTTGTTGTCAGGTTCAAACCGGTATTATGAAAGAGAGAAAGCAGGCTGGACCCGCGCCCGCGAAAGTCACATCCGCGCAAGGCGTTCCCGCAAGAGCCATACCGCAGAAACTATGCCCGCGAAGAGACGCACCACCATGATCCGCACGATCCTGTCAGCAATAGCGATCGCTTCGGCACTTCCAGCGGCGCTGGCCGATGGACCGGTCGATCACCGCAAGGCTCTCGAAGCCCGCAAGTCTGGTGAGATTTTGTCCTTGGCTCAAATCCTGGAAAAAGTCCGGTCCGGCATCTCCGGCGAAATCATCAAGGTCGAAATCGAGCACGAAGATGGCCGATGGGTATACGAGTTCAAGGTACTCGGTGACACCGGCAGGCGTACCGACATCTATGTCGACGGCAAGACCGGTAAAATCATCAGGAAAAAAGACAAATGACCCGGATCTTGCTGGTTGAAGACGACGAGCGGATTGCCGCCGATATTGCCGCAACACTGGCGGCGCAAGGCTACATCGCCGATCTGGAAGCCGATGGTGAGGAAGCATGGTTTCGTGGCGATACCGAAGACTATGCTGCCGTGATCCTCGATCTCGGTCTGCCCGGCATGGATGGACTGTCAATCCTCAAACGCAGGCGCGGCAATGGCCGCAACATGCCGGTAGTCGTGCTGACGGCGCGCGGCGCGTGGAGCGAAAGGGTCGAAGGCATAGATGCCGGAGCGGACGATTATCTGCCGAAACCTTTCCAGATGGAGGAGCTGATCGCCCGCCTGCGCTCGGTTCTGCGCCGCCACGCGGGACAGGCTTCATCCCTCACCACCATCGGGGAACTGAGTGTCGACGAACGCAAAATGCGTGTCGCCGTGCGCGGCGTGCCGCTTAACCTCTCGTCGTTGGAATACCGGCTCATCACCTATCTGGTGCGCAACCGCGACCGGGTGGTGCCGCAGCACGAACTCATCGAACATGTCTATGCAAGTGATGCCGAGCCGGACAGCAATGCGCTGGAAGTGCTGGAAGGCAGAGTTCGTCGCAAAATCGGACGCGACCTTATCGAAACACGCCGCGGCTCCGGCTATTCCATGAAGGAACCGGAAGCATGAACCCCGGCGCGGGCAGAGGCTCCCTGCGCAACCGCCTGCTGCTCACGGCTGCCGCAGCCATGCTGGCAGCCATAACGCTGGCCGGCCTCGTCATCGTTGCCCTGTTCGACCGGCATGTGGAGCGGCGGGCGATTGCCGAGGTGCACAATCACCAGCGAACTCTATTGTTCGAGATAGAACTGGACGCCAATGGCAAGCTGAAAGTTTTGCAGCGACCTTCCGATCCCCTTTTTGATAAACCTTATAGCGGCCTGTATTGGCAGGTATCGCAAGAGCAGGAGACTCTCCTGCGCTCACGCTCGCTGTGGGATTTCGAAATGGCCATGCCGGAGGATGACCTGGCGGAAGGTGCTCGCCATGTCCATACCCTGGACGGGCCCAACGGCGCGAGGCTGCTTGCCGTCGAGCGCAGGCTGATACTGACATACAAGAACAAGCCACAAAACTATCTTGTTACGGTCGCACTCGATCGCGCCTCGATCACAAAAGCGACCAGTGAGTTCTCGCGCGAGCTTGCCACGGCGCTCCTTGCGCTGGCGATCTTTCTGGCTTTGGCGTCGTATCTTCAGGTGACGATCGGCCTGCGTCCCTTGTCCCGACTGAGGCGCGATCTCGCTGGCATTCGCGAAACCGGTCAAGCAAGCACAGATCGGCTGAAGCAGGACGTTCCAGCCGAGGTTCTGCCGCTTGTGCATGAAATAAACGCCCTGCTCGACGAACAGGAACAATCGCTTGCAAGGGTGCGCGCGCGCGCGGCGGACCTTGCACATGGTCTGAAGACTCCGCTCACGGCGCTGGACGGAGATATTCGAACGTTACGGGGGAAAGGTGAAACCGGGCTTGCGGATCAGATCGAATGTGTGAGCAATCTGATGAAACGCCATATCAATGCGGTTCTCGCGCGCGCCCGCATCGCCGGCGCACGCAGGCCCGGCGTTGCATCCCTGCCAATGCGAACGACGTCCGAAGATATCATCGCCGTCGCAGCATGCACGCCCAATGGAGCAAAACTCTCCTATGAGCTGGACATGGAACCGGATGCCATGATCCAAATGGACAAGGCCGACTATACCGAACTCATGGGCAACCTGATCGAGAACGCGGTTCGCTTCGCGCATTCGCAAGTCTCTATCGCGCACAACCGCAACGATCAGGGCGACACCATTGAAGTTTGCGACGACGGCCCCGGCATCGACCCGCAATTTCGTGAGCAGGTCCTGCGCCGGGGCGAGTCCCTCGACCGGCGTGGTCAGGGCGCCGGCCTCGGTCTGTCGATAGTTTCAGAAATCCTTGAATCCTACGGTGCACAGTTGTCGCTCGGCACGCCGCGGACTGGCGGCTTATCCGCGCGTTTCACCCTGCCCCAACGGAACAGCACCCTGCAAACATAAGGTCCACTTGCGACTTTGCGTACCGTCAATTGCATTTCACGTTTTTCGCGAATGCTCTGGCAACGGATTTTTCGCCATTCGCAGGATAGGCTGGCGCCGTGATTCGCGATTTCCAACGCACCCGACGCGCCAGCACCGTCAACCACCGCCGCAATCCTGCCAGAACGGACACCCCATGCGCCCAGCCATTGCAACAACCATAGCGTCCCTTGAAGCCCATCGGATCGATCTGGCGCGTCGCAGCATCGCCAGCTTGTTCGACAACGATCCGCAACGCTTCGAATGCTTCTCGGCGCGCATGGACGATCTGCTGTTCGACTATTCCAAGCATGGTCTGGATTCCCACGCTCTGGCCCTGCTGCTGCAATTGGCGCGCGATGCCGGGCTGGAGAAGCGGCGCGAGGCGCTGTTTGCAGGCGACAGGATCAACCTGACGGAAGGCCGCGCCGTCATGCACATGGCTTTGCGCAACCTGTCCGGAAAGCCGGTACTGGTGGACGGCAAGGACGTCATGCCCGATGTCATCGCCGTGCGCGAGGCCTTCCTCGCCTTCGCCGAGAAAATCCGGTCCGGTGAAATCCGCGGATCCACCGGCCAAACCTTCATCGATGTGGTCAATATCGGCATCGGCGGTTCCGATCTCGGACCGGCGATGGCGGCGCGCGCCCTGTCGCCTTTCTGCGAGGGCGGGCCACGGGCGCATTTCGTCTCCAATGTCGATGGCGCCGACATCGCCGATACGCTGGCCCCCCTGGACCTGTCGCGAACCCTTTTCATCATCTCTTCCAAGACATTCACAACCCAGGAGACGATGACCAATGCCGCCAGCGCACGAGCTCGGGTGGCGCAGGCTCTGGGCGAGGCCGCCGTGTGTGATCATTTCGCTGCCGTATCGACCAAGCTCGATCTGGTGGAGAAATTCGGCATTCGTTCCGACCGGGTGTTCGGCTTCTGGGACTGGGTCGGCGGCCGCTATTCCATCTGGTCGGCCATCGGCCTGGCCCTGGCAATCGCGATAGGTCGCGGGAATTTCCGGGAATTCCTGCGCGGCGCCCAGGACATGGACCGTCACTTCACTGATACGCCGCTGCAGGACAATATCCCCGTGCTGATGGGCCTGATAGGCGTCTGGTACCGCAATATCTGGGATTACAGTGCCCATGCGGTCATCCCCTACGACCAGCGCCTTGCCCGCTTTTCAGCCTATCTGCAGCAGTTGGACATGGAATCGAACGGTAAATCCGTCCGCCGCGGCGGCGAGGAGACCGATCTGGCGACCGCCCCGGTAATCTGGGGTGAACCTGGCACGAATGGCCAGCACGCCTTTTTCCAGATGTTGCATCAGGGCAGCGAGCCCTGCCCAGTCGATTTCCTCGTCGCGGCCGAACCCGTGGCCGCCGACGACCATCACCATGCCCTGCTAGTCTCCAACTGCCTGGCGCAATCGGAAGCCCTGATGCGCGGCCGCAATCACCACGACGTCAAGGAGTTACTGAAAGCCGGCGGCCTGTCGAAAGAGACCATTCACCAGCTGGCTCCGCACAAGGTCTTCCCCGGCAACCGCCCGTCCTCGACCATCATGTACCGGCGGCTCGATCCCTATACGCTTGGCCGGCTGATTGCCCTCTACGAGCACAAGATTTTCGTCCAGTCCGTTATCTGGGATATCAATGCCTTCGACCAGTGGGGCGTCGAACTGGGCAAGGAATTATGCTCCAACCTGGCCCCGGCGGTTATCCACGACGATGCGCCCCTCAACGGCCTGCATCCGGCGACCGCAGGCTTGATCGGCTACCGCCGCTCCCTTAAGGCTGGCGGCTGAGAGCCTCACACAGCCCATGGAGAGCAGAATGACCGGAACGCAGACCGCCAGCGAAAGCCACAACCGGCTCGCGGACATCATATTTTCCAGGTCCTTCGGCTACGGAAAGGTCATCCTGGCATCCGGCAAGGAGAGCAATTTCTACTTCGACATGAAGCCCACCATGCTGGATCCGGAAGGCGCCAGCCTCATCGCTCATCAGCTGTTCGATGTCGTCAAGGACGTTGGGGCCGATTACGTCGGCGGTCTGGAAATGGGCGCTGTTCCGATTACCGGCGGGCTGTGCCAGGTGAGCTTTGAAAAGGGCAAGCCGGTGCGCGGCTTCTTTGTTCGCAAGCAGGCCAAGGGCCATGGCGCGAAGAAGCTCGTCGAAGGGCTAACGAAAGATGAATCC
>JAPOIA010000113.1 GCA_029979185.1 Alphaproteobacteria bacterium
CGTGTCGCTGTGGGATAATGGCGGTGGCAATCCCGACGTCGATTCCACTGCCGGGTTCTTCTTCCTTCCGGGTTCGCGCAACTACAATGGGGACAAGAGCCTTGCCAAGCTCGTGATGGATGGGAAGTTCGAACTTGACGAAAAGAAGCGCGAGGCAATCTACAAGCAATTGTTCGATACCGTGACGAAAGAGCGGTATGCCATGCCGGTAATACCGATCGCCGCCGTGGTAGCGCATAACAAGGACCTCGTGGTTCCCACGAAAGGCACCAAGAAGCCGGAAGGCTTCATGTTCAATCTGCTTTCGTGGAAGTAACGCAGCGATTGTCGATACAAGCGCCGGCCTGATCAGGGCCGGCGTTTGCTTTTCAGGTTTTCATTTGATGCCGGTGCCTGTAAAAGCCACGGACCTTTCTAATCCATTCGAAAAGCGCCAGTCGAGATATGATCAACAAATGCAAAGTCACCATCGCCGGCGCGGGCCTTGGCGGCCTCGCCGCTGCGGCCTGCCTGCTGCTTGATGGGCATGAGGTCGAGATCTACGAGCAGGCTCCGCAACTGGGCGAAGTGGGCGCCGGGATTCAGGTCAGCGCCAATGCGATGCATGTCATCCGGTATCTGGGTTTGGGTGACGAGATTGCCCGGCAGGCCGTGCGGCCGGAAGCCTATACGTTCTGTATGGCCGACACGGGCGAAGTGGTGCAGTCGTTCGAATTGTCGGAAGCGCATGAGAAAGCCCATGGCGCACCGTACTATCATGTGCATCGCGCCGACCTGCACGAAATTCTTGCAGCCAAGGTGGAATCCCTCAGGCCAGGTTGCATCAAGCTGAATCACCGGCTCAGCGGTTACGATGAAGATGCCGATGGGGTAACGGCGGTCTTCGCCAACGGCGCGCGCGTGAAGAGTGATGTACTCGTCGGGGCGGATGGTCTCAAGTCGGTCGTACGGGCGCAGATGAAGGGCGCGGACAACCCAATCTATACAGGCGATCTGGCATGGCGTGTCATGGTGCCCGCGGCACCGCTGCGCGAACATTTTCCGCGTATCCAGCAAACGTTGTGGATGAGCGGCGGCGGGCACGCGGTGTCCTATTTCGTACGCAATGCCGAGCTGCTCAACTTTGTCGGTATTGTCGAGAAGGAAAAGGCATCCGAGGAATCGTGGACGCTTCGCCGTCCATGGGAAGAGTTCAAGGCTGATTTTGCCGGCTGGAATCCCGCCGTTCAGGCCTTGATCGATTCCGTCGACAACGACGCCTGTTATGTCTGGGCTTTGCATATTCGCGAGCCGGTTCCGGACTGGAGTACCGCGCGCGTGACGCTACTGGGCGATGCCATTCATGCAACGCTGCCATATCTAGCGCAGGGCGCTGCCATGGCGATGGAAGACGGTGCGGTGCTGATGCGCGCGCTGCGACAGAGTGAAGACATCGCCGGTGCGCTCGCCCTGTATGAACGCAACCGCTTCGAACGGACGGCGCGCGTTGTGCGCGAGTCGTCGGCCAACGGCAAGCTGTTCCATCACCGCTCGAGGCAGGCAATACTGGATGCATTCTCCAAGCGCGACATGGGAGCGGAACGCTCGAGCTGGTTGTTCAACTACAACCCGCTGTTGGTCGAACTGAACTAGGATTTGATCATGGATCGGGCCAAGCGCATTGCATTCGAAACAGTCGACGCCAATGCCCGGGCCATTGCGCTGACCGGCGACAGCATTTTCTACTTCGGCGAACTGGGCAACCAGGAGTACCGGACCGCGGACCTGATGACGTCCCTGCTGGAGGAGGAGGGATTCTCCGTCCAGCGCGGCGTTGCCAGTTTTCCAACCGGTTTCGTTGCAACATACGGTTCCGGCAAGCCGGTCGTGGTCATCCATACCGAATACGACTCCAATCCGGACAACAGCCAGCAGCCCGGCATTCCCGAACCAAGACCGATTGTCGAAGGCGCCCCCGGACATTGCGAAGGTCATAATGTCAACGCGGCGGTGATGATCGGCGCTGCAATCGCCATCAAGCGGGCGATGGCGGAATGCGGTCTCGCAGGCACGCTGAAAATAGTTGGCGCTCCAGCGGAAGAGCAACTGCTGTCGCGGCCCTATATGGTGCGTGACGGCGTATTTGCCGATTGCGACATCGCCCTGCATCCGCATATCGGCTCGGAACTTTCCTGCACCTATGGCCTGCAGCAATCCGCGCTTGTTTCCGCCACGTTCACTTTTCTTGGTGAGACGGCTCATGCTGGCGTTGCGCCGTGGAAGGGTCGCGATGCCCTCGATGCAGTGGTCCTGATGGATACGGGGCTGGCGCAGTTCCGCGAACACATGCGGCCGGAGGGGCGCATGCATCGGGCCATCACCGAAGGCGGACAGCAGCCGAACGTCGTTGCCCGCCGCGCCGCCGTCTGGTGGTATTTCCGCGATCCGGCAGCATCCGGCGCGCGCGAACTGTTCGAGCAGGCAAGGCGTTGCGCGGAAGGGGCCGCCCTGATGACACGCACGCAATGGGAGTGCGACGTCCTGTCCGCCGTCTGGCCGATGCGCAGCAATCGCATTGCCGCGCAGACCGTACAGCGCAATATCGATCTAGTCCGGCATCCCGTATGGGACGCCGGGGAGCATGCGCTGGCGCGCAAGCTGCAGGAGCGTGCCGGCGTTGCGGTCGAAGGCCTTCGCGACAAGACGCCGCCGTTTCGCGGGCAGGCGCGGCAGGCGGCATCGGCAAACGATGGCGGCGATGTATCCTGGGTCGTGCCAACGGCGAAATTCTATTTTCCGTCGAACATTCCAAACATCGGATTCCATCATTGGGCCGCCGGCGTGGCGCTGGCGACGTCCATCGCGCACAAGGGAGCCGTGGCCGGCGCGAAAGTGCTAGCCGGCGCGGCGCTGGATTTTCTTGCCGATCCGGCGCTTGTTGCCGAAGCCAAGGCTTCTTTCACTGAAGAACTTTCCGGACAATCCTACGAGTGCCTCTTGCCTGCAGATCAGGCCCCGCCAGCCGATCTCAATCGCGAAAAGATGGAAGCGTTTCGTCCGGCCATGCAGACGCACTACCTGCATGACAAGCCGGTATTCGTTTGAACGGCTGGTGCTGCCGGTTTCATGGAAAAACTCCGCAGTTGTCTGCGGGGTCTGCGGTCTTGGGGCCGGGTTGATAGACTATTTCGCCGCTTGCGCCGCCTGTTTCACCTGCCATGCCCAGGTCTCGCGCCGTTCGAGGTTCTTGTAGAACTCCTCGAGGAAGTTTGGCGCGACTGCTCCCGTTATCGTCGCATTGGCCAGAAGGGCGTCCGACCATGCCTGTATGCGGGGAAATTGCGAAATCAGACCTGTCTTCAGGATTTCATCCGCTAGCTTGAACCGCTGCAGGAAGGGGGCGTATGCGGCGTCCACCAGACACAGTCTGTCGCCGCCGAAATAGGGACCACCGTCCTTTTTCAGCGTTTCCAGCGCATAGTCCACGCGCGACAGTTTCGCCGGTGCGGCGGCAAGTGCTTTCTCCATTTCCTGGCGGCTTTGCGAATAGGTGATCCCGTTGAGCGCTCCTGCGAAGTCGGGAATGAAATCGGTCCAGGCGCGATGACGGGCCCGCTCCAGTGCGTCCTCGGGATGAAGCCGCGGCGCGACGGTCTCGTCGAGATATTCAGCGATGGCGTTCGATTCAAAGAGCGTTACACCATCAACCTGAAGCACCGGCACCTTGCCGTGCGGAGATATCTTCAGGAACCAATCCGGCTTGTCGCGCAGATCGATATAGGTGACATCGAAGTCTATGTTTTTTGCGCGCAGGGCAATCACGGCGCGCTGAACCCAGGGTCAGGTATAGGCGCTGACAAGATGGAATTTGTGGGCCATGTTGGATTGTTCCTTGCTGCTGTCGTGTCATGCCTTTGTGGCGGATGCTGGAAAAGGATACAGGCATTACCCCCGGTGCTCAAGCGTAACAGGATTGGCGTGCAGTGTTGCCGTCTCGCAGGGGATGCGTTAGCACAGGCCAGACAACAAGGTGGAGGGTAAGCGAAAGCATGGCGAAGCAGGGCAACAAGAGTCCGATGTTGCGCGCGCTGTCGCATCGCAAGTTTGCCCTGTTCGAGGGGGGCCTGTTTCCGCAGTATATGACGGGCTGGATCCAGCGTGTCGGTGCGGGTTGGCTGGCATGGCAGTTGACGGAATCGCCGACGTGGCTTGGCGTCATTGCCGCCGCCGACCTCGCACCCATGATAGTGCTGGCGCCAATTGCAGGTGCAGTCGCGGACCGGCTGGAGCCGTTGCGGCTTATTCGCCTTGCACAAATCCTGCTGATGCTGCAGGCGATCGTACTTGCCGGCCTGACAGCGCTTGGCTGGATGCGTATCGAAATCCTGTTCGCGCTGGCGCTGTTCAACGGGCTTGTCTATCCGTTTCACTCCACGGCTCGGCAGTCGATCATTCCATCGGCGGTGCCGCGCGAGGATTTTTCTGCCGCCGTTGCAATCGATTCCGCCTGCTTTCATTCCAATCGCTTTATCGGTCCGACACTGGCGGCCTTCATCATTCCGGCATTCGGTGTGACCGGGGCCTTTGTCGCGCATGTCATCGGGTCGTTCATCAGTGTCGGCGCGTTCCATGCGCTTGATCTGCCGCCGCCGGATCGTTCGCGGCGCAGCCGCGGCAACATTTTCGGCGATGTTGGCCAGACCTTTGTCTATGCCTGGAACCACAAGGCCATCCGCCCGCTGTTGCTTATCCTGCTGTGCGCGTCCTTCTTCGTGCGTCCGGTGCAGGACATGCTGCCCGGCTTTGCCGAGGCGGTCTTCAAGGGCAGCGCGCAGACGCTGGCCTGGCTGACGTCGTCCATGGGCGTAGGAGCATTGCTGGGCGCCATGCATGTTGCCATGAGGGGCGGGGTGCGCGGCCTGACGAATTTTGCCCTCGTCGGGTATATGTGCACCGCTCTCGGCGGACTGGGTTTCGCGGCAACGCAGAATATATGGATCGGGCTGGCGTTCGTATTCGTTGCCGGATACGGGCTCAATGTGATGTCCACCTGCGTGCAGGCGATGATGCAGCTTGCCGTGGACGATCATATTCGCGGCAGGGTGCTATCGCTGTATCTGCTAATTTATCGCGGCATACCTGCCTTCGGCGCGCTGATCATTGGCATCAGCGCGGAGGTTTACGGGCTACAGGTGGCGCAGGGCGCGGGCGCGGTTCTTTGCGTGGCGATGATGGTTTTCATCTGGCCGGCCCGGAGGCCGATACAGGAGATGCTGGAGAAGCCGAAGCAGACCGGCTGACGCGAAGCGTAATTCCGGGATATTTCCACGCAACAGAGCCCCGGATCGCCTGCAACGTCCGGGATGTTCCGCTTCAAGCTTCGTCAAACTTCCAGTCCGCCGGCAGGAGGCCGGCCTTTCGTCCCTTGTTGGTGTAATATTGCCAGAGCTTTGCGTTGTGGAATTCGCGCATGTCGGTTTTGTTGACCTGCTCCAGTTCTTCTGCGGTCAAGGGCAGCGGGGTTTGTCCGGCCTGCAGCACCTGCAACAGGGCGCGGGCGTTCTCTGCAAAGTGAACGGCGTCCACGAACATGGCCGGTACAGATTCGGCTACAATCACCGAGCCATGGGCGCGCAGCAGACAGGCGTGCCGCTGGCCTAGATCAGCGGCCAGTTGTTTGCCCTGCTCTTCTGATTTGATGTGGCTGGGGTCGGCATTACGGCCAATCCCGTTTTCCCAACGCACGGCGCGCGGGCGCATGGCCACTAGTTCCACGTCTTTCATCATGGTGAACCAGATCGGCATTTCCATGTGGCTGTGCAGCACGGAATTGACGTCCGGCCGGGCCTTGTAGATTTCACCATGGATCGGTATCTCGACTGGCGGACGTAGGCCCTTGTTGTCGAGAATGTTACCGTTGAAATCGACCTTGATCAGCCGTTCCGGATCGATGTCGCTGCGCGGATCCGTGGCAGGCTGGATGTAATAGGCGTCCTCACCGGGGATGCGGGCCGAGACATGGCCGGAATAGTCCAGCAGGTCTTCCATCACAAGCATGCGTGTTGCCGCGGCGACCTGTTTCTGAAGGTTGTGATGAATGTCGGCGTCGTCGGTCATGTTTTTGCCTTTGCTATGTGTGTTCATTGGCGACTTTGCGGAAGACCGTGAAATTGACGACCAGTCCGAAGGCCAGAAGCGCTGCGCCAAGCATTACATATGTGTTGCGGAAGGCAAGCATCTGATCGCCATGGGTGTTGAGAAGATCAAAAAGCCATGTGATGCCGGAGGCGCCGGTCAATATGCCGAGCAGCCGGCCGACATTGACGAGGCTGCCGGCGACTCCCCGCTCGGATACAGAAAGGATGGAGGTCGTCAGGTCCAGATTGCCGACCTGGAATGCGCCCAGTCCGAGCCCGGTACAAAACAGAAAGATCATGACCGGCGCCACACTTGCCATGGAACCGGACAGGCCGATACCGATCAGGCCTGCCGCGGTGATAGCAATGCCGGCGCGAACCAGCGCCAGCGACGAGACGCTTCGCGACAACCTGCCACCCAGATAGCCGCCGCTGATCGTTCCGCATGGATAGACGGCCAGGATGATGCCCGACCACAGCAGCGAGACATCGCCGCGGGCGCTCATCATGTACGGGAACAGCAGGAAGATCGTGAACAGGAAGAAGTTGATCGCCAGCGTGGTGATCTGAATGCCAGCAAAGACCGGCTTGGCGTAGTGGCGCACCTGGATCACCGGCTGTGGCACCGAAAGCTCGTGCCGCACGAAGAGCCAGCTTGCGACCAGCCAGATGAACAGCATGGCAAGCGGTAGCAGGGCGCCGGGTGCGCGCCGGGTCATGCTGATCAGTAGCACGAAGATTCCAAGCATCAGCACAAGATAGAGTACGCCCTTCATGTCGAATACGGGCTTGCTGGCCGGTGGTTGATGCGGCAGCGGCAACCAGATCGCCAGGATGAAGGCAGCGAGCGCAATTGGCGTGCGATACCAGAAGACAGATGGCCAGCGGAAATGTTCCAGAAGCCAGCCGCCGATCACTGGTCCTATTGCAAGGCC
Source organism: Alphaproteobacteria bacterium (assembly GCA_029979185.1). Lineage (GTDB taxonomy): Bacteria > Pseudomonadota > Alphaproteobacteria > Rhizobiales > Beijerinckiaceae > Terripilifer. The sequence goes on from JAPOIA010000113.1 coordinate 7,052, forward strand.
CAGTCCGAACAGCATGGTGAACATGCCAAGCGCATAGCGCTTCTGCGCCGGGGGATAGAGAAAGGTGACGATCGCCGGGCCGCAGGACAGGGCCGTGCCGACGGACAGGCCCTGAAAAATGCGCAATACCACGAGCGAAGCATAGTTGGGTGCAAAGCCTATTAGAAAATGAATGATCGCGCAGGCGGCAGCACCAATCATGAACACACGTTTGTGGCCGTACAGGTCTCCGAGATTGCCGAAGACGATGGTGACGCAGGACTGCGCCAGCACGTAGACGATCACGATCCACTGGATGTCGCGGATTTCGAGATTGAAGAAAGTCGTGATGACCGGAAAGGCGACATTCACTGCAGCATCCAGCGGACCCATCATTGAGCCGAGGCTGACGACGAGCAGGCCATAGAGTGCGCGGTATTTACTGAATTGCGCGGGATCGTGTGAAGGCTTGTCTGCGGCTGTCGATGTCATTCCAGCCGCACGTTTCTGGTGAAATCGTAATCGAGCGCAAAAGCGCAATCGAATTCCCATGTCATGTGTGTTTGCTTGAAGTCCGGCGCGGTGACCTTCTTCAGGAAGGCCTGCTGGTCGGACCAGCCGGCGTCCGCCTGCGGGGCGCGATAGCGGCCGGGCATGGTGTCGTTCAGCCAGCCGTGGGGCGCATCCGGATAGACGTGGATTTCGTAGGATTTTTTCAACACCTCGAGCGTCGTCCGGAAGCGGCAGACGTCATCGATGGAAATTATATGGTCGGCAGCGCCGAAGGCGCCGAAGACCGGGCAGTCGACGGCAGCGATCATTTCTTCGAGGCGCTTGGGATAGATCTTGTTAACCGACCATTCGCGCTGCGAGCAGGCTCCGTACCAGACAACGGCAGCAGTGAGCTTGCGCTGCGAGGCATAGACCAGCGGATGGCGTCCGGTCTGGCAATAGCCGGCGACGACCATGCGGGTCATGTCGGCATCATCGTCATGGCTTGCCAGTTCGAAGGCTGCGTCTATTAGTTCCACCGACTCAGGATCGGTTATGTCGTAGCGGCCTTCGCCGGCATTCAACGCCTTCAGGTCGGGATGGCGAAAGAAGAAATTGGGAGAAACAACGAGGAAGCCGTCCCTGGCGCAGCGCTGCGCCAGGTCGAGCGTATGCTGCACCAGGCCGTAGCGCTCATGCATGATGACGACGACCGGGAAGGGGCCGCCACTTTTCGGCTTGGTTATGCGCGCCGGCATACCATTGGCGCAGGTCGTATCGTGGATATGAAAATCGCGTTCTGCCATTGTCATCCGTCCTCTACTTGCACATCAGCGCGACCGCTTCGTCGGCGCTCATTACGCGGCCCATGCGGGGAAATACACGGGTCAGGAAGAATTCGTTGTTGTTACCGCGGGTCGAGTAGCAGCAGTCGCTTACGACGACGATGCCGTAATCCAGATCACGCGCCGCGAAGACCGTGGAAGCGATGCCGACATCCGTCGATCCGCCGCAGATGACGATCGTATCGATGCCGCGAACGCGCAGCTGCAGGTCCAGGTTGGTCTGGTGGAAGGAATTCCAGCGGTTCTTGGGGATGAACACATCACCGGGGGCGGGCGCGATTTCCGGTGCGACCTCGGCCTCCTTCGAGCCTGCGTAGAAACCCGGCTTGATCGGCT